>CAYSHR010000220.1:0-6395 GCA_964430795.1 uncultured bacterium | reverse complement strand
TGGCGAATTTATGGTCTTATGAGAAGCGGGATTGTATAGAGAACTTTGACTGGCCGGCCGATTCCTGCAATGACTGCGACCTGTAAGAAAGGGGGAGATCAAAATGAAAAAAGAAACTTATCTTCTTGTATTGCTTCTGGTTGTCTTGCCATTGTCACTCACTTTTTCCTGCGATAACGATGATGATGACGATGATGATGACGCGGATGACGATGACACAAACGACGATGACGATGACGACGATACAGACTTTCAAATCACTGAGGGATTTACACATATCTTCCCTGGCGCTTTCATGATGGGCAGCGAAAGTGATGAGCCGGGACATCTCGATGTTGAATTACAATTAAGGGATGTTGTCCTTACGCGCCACTTTGAGATCATGACAACCGAAGTTACCCAAGGCCAATTTGAATCTTTGACCGGTGTCAATCCCAGTGAGTTCTCGGAATGCGGCGGTGACTGCCCTGTTAATAACGTAAACTGGTACCATGGGTTGATTTTCGCGAATTTGATGTCCCAGGAGATGGGGCTTGCGCCATGTTTTCAATTGGCCCAAATCACATGCATGGATAAGGCACTTGATGATGACAATTATTGTCTCGAACATGGCGGCATTAGGGAAGCATCAGTGGAGTTCGTAAATGCCAAAACCATTTACGAATGCCAAGGGTATCGGCTGCCTACTGAAGGGGAATGGGAATATGCTACACGAGCCGGAACAACAACAGGGCTTTACTCTGGTGATAATGTGTCGGAGTTTGAATGCTATTACTTGGACCCAATCCTTGACCAGCTTGCCTGGTACTGTGGCAACTCAGACGACATTATCCACACTGTAGGTCAGAAAACGCCAAATAATTGGGGACTGTATGATCCCCTGGGAAATGTTCATGAATGGGTTTGGGATATATGGGATGCGTATATAAAGGAAGGCTTGTATGTTGATCCATCCGGACCGGAAAAATCCGAAACAGAGGATAATGCAAGAACAATTAAGGGTGGGTACTTCTCAAGCTATGCAGGCGATTGTCGCTCAGCGGCTCGCTTAAAACTTGAGGCTTATAGTCTTTACATACCCAATGGCTTTCGCCTTGTTCGGACTTTGGGAAATTAGAAATGAAATGCAACGCTTTCCTTTTCACATTTCTTCTGGTTGTCTTGCCATTGTCACTCACTTTTTCCTGCGATAACGATGATGATGACGGGTGCTGCGGTTGCTGATTTGTGGGTATAAAACTTACAGGGTGGTCTATAAAAGGCCGCCCTTTTTTCTGACAAGATTTCCGGAAATGTGTATTCTGGGAAAATGTTAGAGGTCACGATATTTTACCGGAAGGATGTTATGAAAACCTGCGTCAAGATGATTGCTTTAACCTTTTTATTATTTTTTGTTTCCGCCCCATTCATTTCCTGCGATAAAAACAAGTCAAAAAAACTAGAAGGGATGATTACCCATATCCCTGTTTACGCAAAAGCCAAATACGAATGGAAAGGAGACGGGATGATTATATTCGGCAAGACAAAGCTTCATTCCCGTTGCTGGTTTTTAAAAGCATCCGACCCTAAAGAGAAGGTAATTGAGTTTTATAAAAACGCCCTGCCCGACGCGGATGCGGAAACTGAACCTGGAGGCAAATACGATCTGAAAGAAGGGGAAGCCAATTTTCATTATACCATTGCCGGCGGTCATGAGGATGAGTACGTTGACGTTACAGTGAAGCAGGAGGAATTTACTATTTGCGAAGTGGTCCTATACAGCAAGAAAAAACTGCGTTAGAAATAATAGAAATCAATGGAAGTAATCACAACACATATTAAAGCCGACTTTGACGCGGTGGGCAGCATGGTGGCCGCTAAGAAATTATACCCGGACGCCCTGCTTGTTTTTTCAGAAGGAGAAGAAAGAAGTCTTCACGATTTCTTTATTACATCCTCTTTATACTCTCTTGATCTTGAGTCTTTGAGCAATATTGACCTTGATAAAGTCACAAAGCTCATTGTTGTTGACACACGGCAAAAAGATAGAATCGGAAAGTTCGGCCGTATTGTGGACAAGCCCGAGGTTGAAGTACATCTGTACGATCATCACCCGGAAGGAGAGAACGACATCAAGGGCGATGTAGAGGTTTTTGAGCGCACCGGCGCCTGCGTAACAATAATGACAAAGCTGTTAAAAGAGAAAAAAATCAAGATAAACAGCACCGAAGCCACCATTATGGCCCTTGGAATATATGAGGATACAGGCTCTCTGACCTTCAACTCCACCACTCCTGACGATTTTTACACCGCGGCATATCTTGTAAAAATGGGCGCCAACCTCTCAACCGTCTCAAATATCATGGAAAGCACCCTTACCAAAGACCAAATCTTCGTTCTGGCCGACCTGATACGGAACATGCGGGGCTATAATTTTCAAGGACACAAGATCACCGTTACAGAGGCGAGCATCAACGAATATCAACAGGACCTGGCGATAGCTGTAAACCGCATGCGGGAAATGGAAAACCTTGAAACGGTTATCGCCCTTATTCGCGCGGGACACAAAATCCATCTTATCGCCAGATCAGTATCCGAGGCAATTGACGTTTCAATAGTGGCCAGGCACTTCAAGGGTGGCGGTCACAAGTTCGCGGCGGCGGCAACCATAAAAGACATGACTCTCATTGAGGCCCGGGAGGAATTGCAGGGATGTCTCTATTCTGTTTTGCGTTCTCCAAGAACCGCCGGCAAAATCATGTCTTTCCCTGTAAAAACCATTGCCATGGACCTGACTGTGGACAAGGCCAGACGCACTATGATTCGCTATAACGTCAATGTTCTTCCCGTGGTTCAAGGCAAGGAGGTTCTTGGGTATATATCAAGGGCGGTAGTATCGCGAGCAATGCACCACGGTTTACAGGAAAGCCCGGTGGGAGAGGTTATGAGCGCGGATATTGTCACCGCTTCTCCCAACGCCCCCTTCGCCCAACTCTACAACATGGTTGTTGGAAAAAAACAGAGGGTGATTCCGGTAATGGAGAAGGGGCAACTTGTGGGGGTTGTGACCCGCACGGATATTTTAAACAATCTTCTTGATGAACAAACCCAGGGATTGATGGGAAAAGATAATAAAAACAGGGCAACTCGCCCGGCTCATTTCAGGAATTTACTACAGTTGCTGCGCCATGGTCTGCCTGAAGATCTTTTTAGACTCTGTAAGGAAGTTGGGCAAGCCGCAAAAATGATGGGCATGACTTCATACCTTGTGGGAGGTTTTGTCAGAGACCTGATTTTGGATATCCCCACCGTCGATCTTGATATCGTAGTCGAGGGCGACGCCATATTGCTGGCTGAGAAAATCGCTGAAATAAGGGGGGGTAAAATAGCGCCCCACGCCGAATTCAAAACCGCCACAGTTACCCTTGAAGATGATGTAAAACTTGATTTTGCCACCGCCAGGTTGGAATATTATGAACAGCCCGCCGCCCTGCCTGTAGTGGAGGCAAGCTCCATCAAGCTCGATCTTATGCGGCGGGATTTCACCATCAATTCCCTGATCATCAACCTTGATCCCGGACATTTTGGCGAGATGTCCGATTTTTTCGGCGCCTGGCAGGACCTGAAAGATAAGCAGATCAGGGTTCTGCATAATCTCTCTTTTGTTGAAGATCCCACCCGCGTATTAAGAGCGGTAAAGTTTGAGCAGCGCTTTGGTTTTAGCCTGGGCAAGCACACCATGAAGCTTTTAACAAGCGCGGTTAAAACCGGATTTCTGGACAAGGTAAATGGTCGAAGAATAATTACCGAGATAAAAGCCATACTTGAAGAGGAACAACCCCTGCCCGTCCTTGCCCGCCTTGATGATCTCAGAATTTTGGAACGATTGGTCCCCCAACTTAAACTGGACAGAAAAAAAGAAACTCTCTTGGAGGAGACAGAGGATGTTTTAGCCTGGTATGAGTTTCTTTATCTTGATGAGGAGATTGAGTTCTGGAAAGTTTGGCTGTTTGGACTGGTGGGAACATTAAAAACAAAATATATAAAAGCCCTTTTCGAGCGCCTTGCCATGTCATCAAAAGTCACCAGCGAATTACTTGACGAAAAACTTGCCGCTGATAACTTGTTTAACCGTCTCCACAAGGAAAAGATCAGTAAAAACAGTCATCTTTATCGTTTATGCCGGCCTATGCCCACCGAGGGACTTCTCTACATTATGGCCAAGAGCCAAAAGGATGAGGTTAGAAAGGCGGTTAGCGGGTATTTGACAAAACTAAAGTTCGTCCATACTGAAATAGCCGGCAAAGACCTCCAAACCATGGGTTTTGAACCAGGTCCGGTATTTGCCCGGATTCTTGAAGCTGTTCTGGATGCCCGCCTTGATAACCTGGTAAAGGACAGGGAGCAGGAAATCGCCTTCGTTATGGATAATTACGCGCTGGAAAAAAGAGATGACGAGTGACCGATAGAAGAAAAAATCCGGGCTAATTCGTAATTCACATAAGGGAAACCGAGATTCTACGCTTTGGCGAGCGCCACCAGATAAATTCCAGAGGAAGCTTATCAGCGGGATGAGTGGAAAAATACTTAAGGGTATCTGAGGAGTTTGCTTTAATAATCCATCCGGTTGTTGCCTTAAAAGAGTTATCCTTAAGAATTTGCAGTTTTCCTGTTGGGGCGTCAACTGGGCCAAATTCATACATAAAATCAACGCTTTTTACTGAAACCGAGGTCTTGTCGCTGTGGTTGTTTATTTTAAATTGCACTGTAAAAATTTTCAGGTGCTTTTCCGGACCATCGGTTATGGAAAATCTTTCCAGGGTAAAGGATATATCACCGGATTGCACTGTGGTGGGGGGCTTTTTCGGGGGAAGAATCCTGAAATCCTCCAGGTCAAGCTGTAGAGATCGATATGGGAGCCAGCCACCGAGATTGTTCTCGTTGAGCACCTTATACCCCGCGCCCTTCTGAAAACAGACTTTGACAAGGTCCCCGGGTTGAAATCTCCTTGTTCCGGGCTTCTCAAAGCTGATTGGGGTAATCGCCTCGAGGATCGCTGCTGAACCTGAGGTTGGCGCCCCTTTTAAACTTCGCCAGGGCAGCCTGAATGTAGATAACGGACTGCGCAGTCTATAATTAAGCGGGTCCCTCACCTCAAGAACAATTTCAGCCTCAAGATCCAGGGGAATGTATTCTCTGTAAATTGGGTCAAGGGCTCTTGTAACCAGTCTGAAGTTCCTCCAGGCTCCTGGCCTCCAGGGCTCCCGGCTTGAAACAGGGGGAAGAAACCCCATTCCTGAAGTATGCTTCACAATTTTTACTGCCTTGGCGAAGGTGGTGGTGAGGGTTCCGAAAAGACCACCTCTGTGAATTATCTTATCTGTATCATTTCTGACAGAACCGACAGCCAAAAGGCAGATGCCCTTCTCTTGTGTAATATTTCTTGTAAAGGGGTCGGTGGAGGCGTCGAAAACAAAGGCGTTTTTTACCATAATAGTAAAAGGCGGGGTTGCTTTTTCCGCGGCGCCGTTTTTTAAAGAGCCGTTTGGAGTTGGAGATGACGGCTCAATGGCTGACTCTATTTCGTTAGCGTCAGGGCGGTCGGGCTCCTTGTTTTCACACGAAAACGCCCATAAAAAAAATAGACTCGCAAGGATTATCAAATGTGCTGATTTTTTCATTTGCCCCTCGTTTTCTTCGGGCATTATATCTTGAAAGTAAAAAATGCGCCAATAATTTAAGGACTTGGTTTTTTTGGCACATTAAACCCTTGAAATATCTAGGCTTTGTGCTTTTTCCCGTATTAAAATCACCTGACATTCCACAGGAGTTTTTTTGTTTGGAAACTGTTAGGTAATCGTTCAGTGATAAGGGTGCAAGGTTTGAGATCGGGGGAGATGACCTCATTTCTCAACAATGGCCGGCATTGTCAATGATATTAGGGAAATGGGGATCGTGTACCCCGATCTCATATGAAAATCCGGGGACACGTAACAAGTACATCTCCCCCCTTTTCCAAAAAGCCCCTTGTAACTGAACGATTACACTGTTAGTTCTTTGTTGCCTTGTTTAATTTGTCGTGTTAGTTTCCCTTCAAAGATTTACTGTAAACGAGTCAAAATCATTTCTTACAACTGGAGGGCCAATTGAACTTTGGACTAATCGCCGGAAGTACTGTGACAATTCTGGGTGGCCTGGGTTTGTTTCTTTTTGGAATGATGATCATGAGCGAAGGGTTACAGAAAGTAGCCGGTTCGAAGTTGCGCTCGGCTATGAGAAAACTGACATCCAATCGTTTTGCCGGTGTTTTTACAGGTTTCGCGGTAACAAGCATAATTCAATCTTCGTCAGCCACAACAGTCATGCTGGTTTCCTTTGTAAACGCCGGGCTGGTTTCGGTTACTCAATCGGTGGGC
>CAYSHR010000219.1:0-6401 GCA_964430795.1 uncultured bacterium | reverse complement strand
CTTCTCGATACTCCGGCGCCAATTTTCTATAAGCCCCCTTGCCAATTCCAAATATTGGGTAATCTTTAATCATCTCAATAGTCGTCTTCCAGGTAATCACCCTTTCCAGGTTGTGTGAAATGGAAACCATTCGCTTCATTCTAAATCTTAAGGAAGGTGAAAAAGCGGTTGCCAGGATTAACAAAACGGCAAAAACAAGAACCAGTGTAATCAACACTTTTTTCCCCTGTTGATACCCAAAGGCGAATATTCCAGTGACAAATCCCAGCCAGGCTGATCTGGCGTATGAAAAGGCAAGAGCGAAAATTGAAAGAACCAGGGCAAAGTAATAGAGGGCGCCCTTATTATCCCACCCAATATAAAAAACCATCCCTATGGCCGTAAGAATTATCAGCAGGAGGCTGTTTCCATAAGTCAGGTGATGGTCGAAAAGACCCACAGCGTGAAAATAGCCGCCGGTTTTCTGAAACAGATCCACCTCCGGGGCCAGATACCTTGGCACGGCATTCCCCCAGATATGTTGAGCAATACCATAAAGAGCCACAACTCCGGCACTGACAATCATTATTTTCAGACCGCGAATAACCACCTCTTTATTGAGGCACGCCCTGCACAGGGCGAAGTACCCAATGAATATCCAGTATTTTCTTAGCTTGGGAAAAGTCTCCCAGGGGTTCACGGAAAATAACGCGGCAAAGGCAATCCATATCAGAAGAAGCAAGATAACCGGGTCGATAATTCTTAACCTGTATCCCGATTTTCCAGTCACGATCATAGACGCCGCCCAGGTAATAATCAGGAACATCAAAGCGCTTTGCGCCCCTGATATTGAGAAGGGGAGAAACATGGCGTAAACATAAAGTCCCAAGGCAAAAGCTTTTTCAAATCTCTCTTCCACATGCATCACCTTTGGGCTACTTTCATATAAAGAGACTTCATCTTCCGGGCGGCTTTTTCTATTGAATGATTATTTAATATATACTCTCTTCCATTAATTCCCATCATTTTCATTTTATCAGGATTGGCAAGAGCAAAATCAAAAGCCCGGTCAAGGGATTTACCATCGCCTTCAGGTACAATCAACCCTGTTTTGCCGTCAGATACAGTTTCAGGCAATATTCCAATATCGGCGGCCACAACCGGAGTTTGACAAGACATTGCCTCCAGAGCGGCGCGGCAGGCGCCATCGGAACCTTCAGCCAAAATCACTTTGAAAAGCAAAGCGTTTAGCAAATTTGGAAGGTCCTCTTTCCGGTAACCCATAAAGTGAAGTCGTTTCCCTGTAACAAGATCATGGTTCTGGGATTCGAGAGCCTTAAGCCCTTCCCCTCTTCCAATAATAAGCAACCGGGCTCCAGGGTATTTCTCCATTAGGTTACGAAAGGAATTTATAATTTCCCTGTGCCCTCTACCTTCCTTAATTCTGGAAACAATGCCGATTAGAGGGGCGTCAGGGGAGGCGCCAATCTCTTTAAAAACCTCGGATGTCTCCAGCCCGGGCTTGAACCATTCCACATCGACAACACCTCCCACAACAGCCACCGGTTTGTCGGTTATCTTGTATGACTCAATAAATTGAGCCATGAATCCCTCCGATGGCAAAATAAAACCATCAGTTCTTCGATGCAAAATCCTATCGCCGATATTTGGCGCCAGTTTTCTCGATTCATGAATTGTCCGAACCAGGGCGGGCTTCTCTTTTGACAATAGAGTTCTTAATGCCACTCCGGTCCAATGATCATGGCTTAAATGGCAGTGAATAATATCCGGTTTCCAATATTCACAATAGCTGTTTAACAAACGAAGATCTTTCCAAAATCTGATTAACCCGGGACGTTTTCTGTAAAGCTGAACGTTCTCAAGAAAGGAAAAAGCCTCCTTTGGAACAAAATCCTTTAATGTTCCTTCCGGTTTCCTGGAGAAACAGAAGGTGACTTCATCCCCTGTCTCTTTTAGAGCTTGAAGCTTCTGTATTTCAGGTTGGGCGGGGCCGGTCCAGTGATGCTGTGCCAGAAGAACAAGAATCCTCATTCCGTCTCCTCTAACAGCTTTTTTCCAGCGGCGACGATTTCCATCGGATCAACATTTGTTACGCAGAAGGGATTTTTACATTTTCTTTTTTCGCATGGCCATTTCCCGCATTGCCGCCCTGCTGTGATAACAATCTTGCCAGATGTCCAGGGAGAGACACGGTCCGGATTGGTCGGGCCGAATATCCCCACAACTCCAATTCCGGAAAAAGCTGCCAGGTGCATTGGGCCTGAGTCATTGCCAATATAAATATGACACTTGGACATAAGATAATATAATTCCTTCAAATTGGTTTTCGGCGCGATTATCACCTTCTCTTGAA
Organism: uncultured bacterium; assembly: GCA_964430795.1. Classification (GTDB taxonomy): domain Bacteria; phylum Lernaellota; class Lernaellaia; order JACKCT01; family CAYSHR01; genus CAYSHR01. The sequence goes on along the minus strand of CAYSHR010000219.1, from coordinate 4,048 downwards.
TCATGCCGGACAATCTTTTAACCCTTTGGTTCTCATTCCCACCGCCCCAAATCAATAAAACGTGATGCCCTTCCCTAATCAATTCATGGGCGACTTCAGCATATTTTTCCAAGGGGTAGAGTTTTGATTGCCACGTGGCGTTTGGGTTAATAACCACGGTTTTTTTTAAAGGTGAAATATTTTCCTGTAAAAATTCATCTATATAATTTCTCTGTTTATAAGATACAAAAATCCCCTTTGGATCGGGTATCTCCTTTATTCCCAGGGGTCTTAACAGTCCAAAGTACCTTTCCATCATATGTTTTTTGGAAGTCTTTATTCTCTTGTTGGTAAAAAGAAAATTCCCTTCACGCTTTCTCGAAAAGCCGATTCTGATTTTTGCGCCGGACCTTAAAGCCACCCAGCCCGACTTAAAGAGGTTCGAAAAATCGATAGCCAGATCATAACCAAAATCAGCTACCGACTCAGCGTCTTTAAGCCATGTAAAAATGCCCTCTTTTCTTCTGACCAGGTGAACCCTGTCCAATTTGAGGTGCCATGAAATTACGTTATAGGATTTCTCCTCGACAGCCCAACCGATAACCGCGTCAGGAAATTTATTTCTAAGGGCGTCCAAAGCAAAAAGGGTATGCACGCAATCACCAACCGCCCCCAGCTTAACTATCAATATTCTTTTAACACTTTCCATCTCTATTTTTTCCAAGTGAATTAAATTCCTATCTGCTGTTTTTTTAATGCTCTTAGAAATCCTGTTCCCTCGAAAACCCCGAGAATAACCGAAACAGCCATCAGCACCGATTTCGGTTCAACTTTTTTCATACAGTCAAAATGTTTCTCGGGACAAACGTGGCGCCCGTGGGGTCCGCACGGCCGACAATCCAGCCTGTCAACTTGTACAATGGAGGCCATATCGCCAAAAGGAGCATACCCTTGTTTAGGTACAGTTGATCCGAAGATGGAAACAACAGGAATATCCATGGCGCCGGCGATGTGCATGGGACCCGAATCGTTTGTCACATAAATAGATAACTTTTGAAAAACCACAATCAGTTCCTCAAGGGTAAGACCAATCAAGGGCATAACATTTTTATTCCTGGCCGCCACTACAATAGCATCAACTAAAGACCTCTCATTCCGGGTCCCAAAAACAATTACCGGCAATCCTTTTTCGCTTAATACCTGACATACCTTAGTGAAGTTTTCGCCGGTCCATCTTTTTGTTGCCCAAACGCTGCCCGGATGAACACCGACAACTACACTTCCGTCGATTTCAATTTTGTTTCTCTTAAGAATTTCATCTGCATCCAAGGCTTGATTCGCGTTAACGATGGGCTTTGTAATCCAATCCTCTTTTTCAATATCCAGTGCGTTTAGAAGAGAGAGTATCCGAAATATCTCATGATCCGACTCATTCCTTTTTACTTTTTTAGAAAAGAAAAAACCGCCCGATGAGGTATCAAAACCGATCCTTCTGGGAATGGCGGAAAGTTTCAATATGAGGGCCGACCGAAAAGAAGGATGGGGACACAGGGCAACATCAAAGCCCTTTTTCCTCAATTTTTTAGCGAAAGCCAGCGTGTTATATATTCCCTTCTCCCGACCCCGTTTATCAAAAGTAATAATTTCATCCACCAGATTTGAATGCTCAAGGACAGGGCGCCAGGAGGGCTGAATTACAGCCGTCAAATGAGCATCGGGAAAGACTTTTCCCAATGTGGCCAGTAAAGGCGTGGTTAATACAAGGTCGCCAAGATAGGCTGTTTGAAACACCAGGATTCGCACAACCTAACCTCTCTTTTTCGCTTTTTGCAACTCGCGCAATTTTGCATATTTGAAGAAAACGCTGACAGCCGTAGTCCCGGCAATCACCAGTCCGGGAAAACCATCAAGGAAAGCCTTTTTGATAAAGATTTTCTTGAAAAAGGCAAATATCGGGCGAAAAAGAATATCGATTATCCCGCCGGTCTTTCCCTTTCGGAAAAGCTCAGCAGCCATAATTGTAGTATAGCTGTTTATTGTGGAAAGATGGTGGGCTATATCTTTATAAGGATAATGAAGAAGGTCGGCGCCAAGATTTTTTACTTCGCCCCGGCATTCCACCCGGTCATGAGGATCATAACCGCCCCATTTCGCTTTTCGTCTGTTAAAAAGCCTTATCCGCCTATCAGGTCGCCAGCCCGAATGCTCAATCCATCTTCCAAGATAGAAGGATTTTCGATTAACGTTAAACCCGCCGGGCAGATTCTTTTCCGACAAGGAAGATAGGATTTTATCAGCAAGCTCTTTAGATACCTCCTCATCGGCGTCTATGGAGAGTATCCAGTCATTTTCCGCCATATCCACGGCATATTGCTTCTGTTTGATGTGCCCCGGCCATTGATTAAAAACAACCTTATCTGTAAATTTCCCGGCGATTTCACAAGTAGCGTCTTTACTGCCTGAATCCACCACCACAATCTCGTTGGCAAATTGAACGCTCCTTAAAGCGCGCTCAATATTCGCCTCCTCATCTCTTGTGATAATGGTGACCGAGAGTTTCGGCAAAATAGCTCCCTGTGATTATTTTTTCGCGTCGGCAAGAAACTTCTCAATTCCGATCTCTGTAAGGGGGTGGGAAAAGAGCTTCTCCACAAGTGAAAATGGAATGGTGATGGCGTCAGCGCCGATGATGGCCGATTTGTGAAAATGCTCCGGGGTTCGCACCGAAGCTACTATTACTTCGGTCTCGAATTCATAGTTGGTGTAAATTGTCATTATGTCCTCAATCATCTCCATGCCTTCCTGGGACAGATCATCCAGTCGCCCGACAAAGGGCGCTATGAAAGTAGCTCCCGCTTTTGCCGCCAGGAGAGCCTGGCTGGAATTGAAGATCAATGTAACCGCGGTCATTATGCCCTGTTGAGCCAATTTTGCCGCGGCTTTTAATCCACCGATAGTCATGGGTATTTTAATAACGACATTTTTTCCAAGCTGGGCAAGAGGACCGGATTCTTTCATGATTCCATTATAATCCACAGAAAGAACCTCAGCCAGGACCGGCCCTTCACATGCCGCGCAAATTTCCGAAATTATTTCTTCATGGGCTTTGCCGTTTTTCTCTCTTACTTTTGCTATGAGAGACGGGTTGGTGGTAACGCCGTCGCAAAGGCCCAGGTCTTTGGCTTTTTCGATCTCTTTGATATCAGCCGAATCGATAAAAATGTTCACTTTTTCCTCCGGAATTTTTGTTTAACAGGCAAATCGCCATCACCCATTTAGAATATGTAAAGTCAGCCATCAACACCCATCTGTCTTGCCGCGTCCCCAAGAATCTGCACTTGGCGTAATAGTTTCTCAAGCTCTTTAATCGGAAGCATGCTCGCGGCGTCACATTTTGCCAATGAAAGATCGGTATGGGTTTCAATAAACAGCGCGTTGCATCCTGCTGAAACGGCAGCCCTTGTGAGAACCGGTACATACTCAGGCTCGCCGCCCTTGGGATCGGCGCTGGAAATACCGTAGAGCCTGATTATATGGGTCGGATCCCAGACAACAGGGCATCCCAGGCTCTGCATTATTGGTATGGAACGATAATCAGCCAGAAGATGATTATATCCAAAACATGTGCCTCGATCAGTCAAGAGCACCTCCTTACAGCCGGCGTAATGGAGTTTATTCACCGCGCTCTTCATTGCAAAAGGAGCCAAAAACTGCCCTTTCTTGACATTAACCGGTTTACCGGATTTACCGAATTCGAGAACAAGCCCGGTCTGCTGGCAGAGGTAGGCGGGAATCTGCATCAGATCCAGGACTTCAGCGGCCCCTTTTACATCGGTCTCTCTGTGAGTATCAGAGGTGACCGGGACGCCAAAGCGTGTCTTTACTTTTTCGAGAATACGAAGCCCTTCCTCCAAACCAGGCCCTCTATATCCCTCGGGTGCGCTGCGGTTATCCTTTTCGTAACTCGATTTAAATATCCAGGGGATGCGAAGCCGGCTCGTAATGGTTTTCAGCCTTTCGGCAATACCCATTACAATATCCTCGGATTCGATAACACAAGGACCGCTGA
>CAYSHR010000218.1:0-6422 GCA_964430795.1 uncultured bacterium | reverse complement strand
ATAGGCGCCGGCTCATAAATCTCTTCCTCTTCCTCAGAGGAGGAAGCAAGAACTTCCATAGGCTCCGGTTCCGGTTCCGGCTCCGGTTCGGGTTCGGGCTCCGGTTCGGGTTCAGGCTCGGGTTCAGGCTCGGGTTCGGGTTCGGGTTCGGGTTCCCCATCAACCTTTTCCTGGTCAACATCTTCTCCCGAAGTTAATTCATCGATCTCCTTTTCCAGGTCGTCAATGATGCCGTTTTTGTCTTCAAGCTCTTCCTTATGAACTTTTACTTGCCTCTTATATTCATCTTCCTCAATATCTCCGATATCAAGACGGAGATCGAGTTCATCAATAACATCCTGGATGGGATCAAGAGTCTTTTTCTCTTTTTCGATCTGCTTCTTAAGAGCTTCTATTCTTTCTTTTGCCTGGCCGGCTTTATGTTTCTCTAAAACCTCTTCTATGGCATCGAGCTTAATATCAAGCTCTGCCATGATCTTCTTGAATAGATCGGCTTTTGTCTTCTCTTTTCTGGCCAGTAGCTTCTCCTTTTTAGAAAGGAGAGTGGATTTTTCTTCCAGAAGCTCCTGCATTTCCAGTTCTTCATACTGGATTGAATCATTTTGGCCGCCGGACATTTATACCTCCAGGAAATTTGCCTATAAAAGAAAAACAAAACGGCAGAATCTTATTTTATATCAGAGGATCGTTTCACGGTCAAATGGATTGAAACAAGAATTTAAAAAAGGATCAACACTCTTTGGGTAGTCCACCTTGAAAAAAATCAGCCCATGAGCCGGAGCGGTTGGCCCGGCCTTTCTTCTATCCTTCTCCAGAATAAGCTTTTCCATTCCCTCCGGCGCCATTTTTCCCCTGCCGATAAAGTGTAAGGCGCCCATAATATTTCTTATCATGTGCCTTAAAAAGCCGTTTGCCTTGAAGCGCCACTCCATAAGGCCGTTTTTTGTCTTTATAAGCTTGACCTTTTCCATGATTCTCACCGGCGACCTCGCGCCGCATCCAGCTCCCCTGAATGATGTAAAGTCATGCTCACCGACAAGATAGGCAGCTCCTTTTTCCATGGCCGCCCAATCAATTTGATGGATAATATGCCAGTAGTATCTTCTATTTAGCGCGCATGGCGCCGGTCTGTTTAGAATGTAATACTTGTATTCCCTGGCTGTAGCCCATCGCCTCGCGTCAAATCCCGGCGGTCCTTTTTTCATATCCACAATGGCGATATCCCGTGGAGTAAGGGCGTTTAAAGAATGAATGGTCTTATAAATATCGAACTCTTTCACTGTTTCAAAACTGGCCACCTGCCCTGTAGCATGAACTCCCGCGTCAGTTCTGCCCGCGGCTATAATCCGGGTTTTATGGCCACAGAGAATCTCCAGAGCTTTTTCAATAACTTCCTGTATGGTTATCTGGTCGACCTGGACCTGCCATCCATGATATCCCTCTCCCTCATATTCTATAAGAATTCGGTAGGTAAACATATTTTGCCGGTATTTTTGTTACGTAGGATTAAATTTCTCGCCCTTATCAGAGCATCAAAACTCGAAGAGAAAACCTAAAGTATGAACATGACTTGAAAGATCAAGACCCTTATCTTCGTTAAAGTCGTTAAGATAATTATACTTGAAATTATATATCAGGTAAGTGCTGTTGATTCCCCAGTCTCCTTCAAGTTTACTGGAGGCGTGCTTCTCAGCGTTATCAAGGAGAATCATCAGACCGGCTTTACCAGCCGCGCCCCATATAGCTCCCCGTTTTTTCCAACTGGAATCAAGACGTTCCTCTAAAAAATAGGAATAGATTCCCGACGCGCCGATATAGGGAACGACTATCTGGTCATAAACAAAATTAAAACGATACGCGAACCCAAGCTCGGCGGGGGCCATATGGAGTTTATATTTCTCATTGGTCTGTTTACCATCAGAAGCCACACCCCGGCCCTGGTCCCACCAGTATCCAATCTCTCCCTGAAGCTCCAATTCGTGGACAATCTTCCAGCCCGCTTCAAAGCTGTAGAAAGGTACGCCCTTCTCACCGTAAACATCCATAACTTCGCCCGCGATGAAAAAGCCGGCGCCGAATTTCATTCCAGCGGTAAAATTGATGGGGCTTTCTTCCCAGTGGGGATCAACAAATTCTTCTCCAAGAGCCATTGAGGGTGGAAAAAGAAGAATGGGCAATAATACTAGTACAATCCAGGAACCTTTGATCATTTATTTCTCCTCCGAATCCTGATCCGGGCAACGGCATAGTAAAGGCTTCCCGTCGCGGACAAAATAATCAGCAAAGGAATCAATAACGCGAGAAGAGGATAGGCAGTTGAGACTCTCGCGTATTCAGTCAGGGGAATAAGGGCAACGCCGGCTGCAAACCTGGCTCTTGGCCTTTTTGCCAACAACCCGGCCGCTCCAGGGCTGTATTTGTAATAAGCCTTAACAAAGCCCCGTCCAAAACTCCATTTTTGCAATATATTATCCCTGAATTTCCTGAGTATTCTAACTTTTGGGTGGTCGTAATCGCCATATGCCGCGGTAGCTATGAAGCATCCACCCTCTTCATCCACAAGTTCGGTAAGCCCCATGCTTTCTCTAGGAGTGTTGCCCGCTTCCTGGGACAGGGGTCCTTCGGTGCCTGTGTCATCCACCGCGCTTACCCTGACATAATAATGAATGTCGTTCTGAAGACCACCTAGAATGTAGTTAGTGACATTGCCTACATCAATTGGGCTGGCGCCGTCTGAAGAGTCGGCGCCGTTATAATCAGAAGCGTCGGTTCCCGAAGAGGTGCTGTAATAGACCAGGTAATGGTTCAAGTCTGAAACATCAAGCTCTTCCCAGGCTAAAAAGAGCTTCGCGTTGCCGTTGCCCGCTGTGACCCCGGTGACTGTTGGAGGTGGATTGTCAAGGGTTATGGTGGTTGAAGTGGAATCATATATTGTCGAGTCGTCACCATCCACAGCGATAAAATAGACCGTGTAATCGCCATCACCTTCAGTAAGGTCTGAGGATAGTATTGTTGATGTACCTTGAGTTGTGCCTCCAAAACCTCCTGACGCGTCGGATGATGAGGCGGGTTCTCCCGAGTTGGCGGTTCCATCGCCGCCAATCTCAAACTGCCAGGCGCCGCTCTCATCATCAGCGGTGATTTTCCATGATATGGTAGCTGATTCGCCATCGCTGATTTTACCATCAGTCGGAGCGACGGAATCTATTGAAACCGATATTTCCGCAATAGCGCTTTGAGCCACTACTAAAATAAGGGCAATCAACAACCCAATAACCAATGCCTTTGGCATGATTTATCTCCGTAAATATTTATTTATTAGCAAGAGGTTGAAAAAGTCCTTCCCTGGCTTTTCCAACCACGATTCATCCATGAATCCCATTAAAGTTGATTTCTCATCAGTATATTATTTACAAGTCCCAATTAACCGATTCTTTTTATCGGTAATTACTGAAAAGGTCAATAACTTTCCCTAAATCCGGTCCTTTATCAAAGGTATTTTTCAGCCAGAATCTCTCCTATTTGAACTGTATTTGTAGCGGCGCCCTTTCTAAGGTTGTCAGCAACGCACCAGAGATTAATGCCGTGGTCGACTGATTCGTCGTTTCTTATCCTCCCAACATAGGTCTGGTCGCTATTGGCCGCGTCGGTAACCATGGGGTAGACTTTATTCAACGGGTCATCTAGAACAGTAACACCCGGCGCTTTACCAAGGAGATTTCTTGCTTTTAATTCATCCATAGGGCCGGTAAACTCAATATTTATCGCCTCGCTGTGGCAAGTAAAAACCGGGACCCTTACAGTTGTAGCTGTCAGCCTGAAATTTTCATCATTCATTATCTTTCTGGTTTCATTTACCATTTTCATCTCTTCTTTTGTGTAGAGATTTTCAAGAAAGACATCGATTTGGGGCAGACAGTTAAAGGCTATCCTATGGGGAAATACTTCATTTGCCGTCTCTTTGAAATTGAAAATGGCCATGGATTGGTCCGCTAACTCTTTCATTGCCCCCCGTCCGGCTCCTGAAACCGCCTGGTAGGTTGATACCACCACTCGCTTTATCGGAACCGCGTCATGGAGGGGCTTTAACGCCACAACCATCTGAATTGTTGAGCAGTTGGGATTGGCGATAATCCCCTTGTTTCTATATTGGGCAATCACCTCAGGGTTGACCTCTGGCACCACAAGGGGAATATCCGGGTCCTGGCGAAAGGCGCTTGTATTGTCCACCACCACCGCGCCGGCATTTACCGCAACAGGAACAAACTCATAGCTCACAGGAGCTCCCGCTGAAAAAAGCCCGATATCCACGCCATTAAAGCTACTGGGAACCAGCTTCTCCACAATGATGTCCTTGCCATTAAACCTCAGCTTTTCACCGGCTGATCTTTCCGAACCAAGAAGCTTCAGGTTTTTAACAGGGAATTTCCTTTCTTCTAGAACTAATCTGATCTGCTCGCCCACAACTCCCGTGGCGCCGACTATAGCGACGTTAAATAGCCTGCTCATAAATTTCAGATTCCTTTATATACCGTTAAAAAACCATTCCAGGAGCCTGTGGGAAAAATGCTCTCCGGCTGCAAATCCACCATGCACCCCGTCTGCTCAATACCAGATATTGACGTATATTCCCGAAATGCGTCTGCATCTGGCATTGCACTTCCGAAGCACCTGACGACTTTTTGCATTGAAGCCCTTTCTCCGACAGACTCCTAGCGGCTTAATAATACACAAAATCGACACCGGAATTCATATATAGGTAAAAAGCCAGGTTACCATTTTTATAGGAGTATCAATATTTTTTCAAGAATTGGTTTTGAGAGTATGTAATAAGGGGGGAAATAAACAGGCCCTCTCTTTTTTGCCGGGGTGGTTCGCAAACCGCCACTACAAACTGTGTCTGTCGCCGGCGTGGGTGGGTTTATTGGCGTCCCTGGCGAGATTCGAACTCACGACCCCTGGATTAGGAATCCAGTGCTCTATCCGGCTGAGCTACAGGGACTCAATGGCATCTTGCAAAAAAGAACCGATTAATTATCCTCACAAAATGGATTGTGTCAAGCCGATCATCCATTATTTTCAATCTTATATGCTAATAATGCATCAGGGTGTGAATCTCTGTTTCACCCAATTTGGAGCGCCCATTAAGAAAATCCAACTCAATGACAAAGGCGCAACCCACTATATCGCCACCCATCTTCTCTATCAGCTTTTTCGTAGCCCAAACAGTTCCCCCGGTAGCAAGCAGATCATCAACAATAAGAACCTTCTGCCCTTTTTGTATTGCGTCCTTGTGCATCTGAAGGGTGTCGGAGCCGTATTCAAGTTCGTATGATTGCTCAACTGTATCATAGGGAAGTTTCCCGGGTTTTCTCACAAGGGTTGTCCCGGCGCCAAGTTTATAGGCTACAGCGGGGCAAAAATGAATCCTCTGGACTCAACTCCCACTACAAGCTCAATTCCTTTGCCCAAAAAGGGTTCAGCAAGAGCCTCAAAGGAGGATTTTAACCCATCTTTATCAGTAAGCAGAGGCGTAATATCCTTAAAAATAATTCCCGGTTTGGGAAAGTCGGGGACATCGCGAATAAGTTTTTTTAACTGATCCATCTAAAGCTCCTTGAGTTAATGATTTGACCTTAAATCCATTCCGCCGATAAGGTGAAAATGGATGTGAAATACAAATTGGGCGCCCCACTCTTTTACATTATGAAAAACACGAAAACCTTTTTCGTCAACCCCATGTTCCGCGGCCATCTTTTTGGCTACCTTGAAAATATTTCCCACAAGGTTCATCTGCCCATCCTCAATATCCATAAGCGTCGGAATATGTCTGTAAGGAATTATCAATAAGTGCACCGGCGCCAGGGGCGCGATGTCCTTAATTACAAAAACCTCACCGTCATCATAAATTTTTTCAGATTCAATCTCGCCTTTGGCGATTTTGCAAAAGACGCAATCTTTATCTGAATGATCATTCTGCCCCATTTCTCCCTCCGGCTAAACTCGATTTCTCACAAAATATTATTTCGTTGCCTGAGTTCATCATCGCTTATCACGTTGTTGGTTCTCAACTTTGCCTGTTCCCAGGTGTAATCGTAGAGGTGAAGCCCTTTGGAAGAGGCGATTATCTGCCCATCCTCCACGCCTATCTGCTGGGCCATGTGTTCCTTGAGCAGTTGTAATCCGGCCAGATTCGCGGGCAGTCCATTCCACAAATCCCACGATCTGAAATAGAGAATAAAATGGAGTTTGCCATACCTGACCCTGGTGTCCACAGCCCTTAAGCATTGAGGATCCTCAAAATCGATGGATAAGGGCGAACCCACAGCCATAAAAGCCTGATTTGTATTTGGTCCCTCTTCCTTATACATTTTTATGACCCTGGGCACCTGCACCGAAAGGTCCTGGCCATAAGTATATTG
>CAYSHR010000217.1:0-6434 GCA_964430795.1 uncultured bacterium | reverse complement strand
TAACAAGTACATGTCCCCGCTTTTCCCAAAAGCCCCCTTGTAACTGAACGATTACAGGAAAATAATTTATGGTGTTGACTTTTTATTTTGGATCGATTATTTGTAAATCGTTGAGCGAATTTATTTAGGAGAATTTTTTTGATGAAAATGCTTTTCAATATTCTTGACCAGGTTCCCACAAGGAGGGATGTGTCCATGACACCCGTCTAGCGCTCAACAGATCATATACCTTTTTAAGGTCGGTCCGCAAAGCGCGGATCGGCCTTTTTTATTTTCTGTAGTCAGAAAAGGAAAGGAGTTTGAGATGCCCTATCGGTGACCACAACGAATTAGAGGATGTTAAAAAACAAGGAGTCTTTGTTATGAAGGTTTATGGAGGAAAAAAAGAGGTAGCGGTTATGGCCTGGCCCCTGGCGGTGGGGATGCTTTCGATCACCCTCATGTCCGTAGTGGACACGTTGCTTATGGGGCATGTGAGCACTCCCGCTCAGGCAGGCGTTGGGATAGCCACATTATTGTGTTACTTCTTTCTGACCTTTTTCTTCGGTATTGCCGGAGGAACTCAGAGCCAGGTGGCGGCTTCCTTTGGCGCCAATGATAAAAAGCGTATGCAATCGGCGGGATCTTCGGGGGTCATGCTTGGTATTGGCGCGGGAATTTTCGCGGCTCTGCTTTTGGCCGCGATCTACAAGCCCATATTAGCTTTGATGGTTCCGGACCAGGAGATTGCCGGAAGTACGATCCGGTATCTGGAAGTCCGTCTTTTCGGAATGCCTTTTTCCATTCTAGCCATCGGTTTTCTGGCGGGAATTCAAGGCATGGGCGACACAAAAACCAGGATGTGGGTAAGCTTTGCCGGAAACGGCCTGAACATAGTTCTTGACCTTATACTCATTTTTGGCTTTGGGCCCATACCGGCCATGGGAGAAGCCGGCGCCGCCCTTGCCACTGTGGCCGGAGCCATGACCATGGCGGCATTGTACGCCTTGAGGCACTTTAAGCTTTTTGGCAAGCCTGTTCTGCCGGAAAAAGAGGTAATCATAAGTTCGTTAAAACTTGGTTTGCCCGCCGCTTTCGAGCACCTGCTGGGTATAATGGCTTTTTCGGTGATAACATTTACTCTTGCCAGAATAAGCGCGGCTCATTTAGCGGCCAGTGAAATCGTTATTAGCATAGTCTCGATCTCGTTTTTGCCCGGCGAGGGAATCGGCGAGGCGGGTGGTATCCTTATTGGCAGGTATATAGGCGCCGGCCGTACTGATCGCGCGGCAAAAACCCTTGGATCGGCCAGATGCCTGGCTATCGGCGTAATGGGGATTTGCGGAATCGCCTTCGCCTTTTTTGGCCATGAGATCGCGTCTCTGTTTACCAAGGACCCGGAGGTGGCGGAAATAGCCGGCGCATTAATGATATACGCGGCTGTTTTTCAGCTTTTTGACGCCAACGCCATTGTTCATTTATGCGCTTTAAGAGCCGCGGGAGACATAAGATTTATGTTGATAGTCACCACAGTCTGCGCCTGGGGACTTACAGTGCCTTTGACTATCTGGTTTGGATATTATCTGGGTTGGGGCGCAAAGGGCGCCTATCTTGGTCTTACCCTCGAGATCATCGTCCTGGCAATAATAACCGGAATACGAGCCAGGGGCATCAAAAGCGGAAAAGTCGGGCGCGTTGATCTTCTTCTTGGCCGGAAATGTGAGACGACTTAAGAATACCGGGGACGGGATATTGGTTGGAGAACCTATATCCCGTCCCCAAAACAGAGTACCCTGTGTAACGATAAAAAGAAGGCCGTGATGGTTGGGTTTAGGGGGGGAAGGATCACGGCCCATAGAAAGAAGGGTATCTCATTATCATTCGCTCCAGCGGGGGGGCTGGAACGAAAACTATAAAAATACTTAGCCTCAAGCTATGAGGTCAAGCTTTCAACAATGTGTTGAACTTTTTTTTCAAAAGCGGTTAAAATCAGTATTTATATCCAACCGCGGCGAAAATTCTTGTTTCCGAGAAAATTGTAAGGTCCACGTTAAAAAAGACTTCTTTTGTCACGAAATAATCACATCCTACTGAGATCGCGTAATCAATATCGCCTCGTAGGTCGTTCTTTACACCCTCAAATTCAACAAGAACGAAGTCATATTTAAACCCGCCATAAGGGACAATAAAGGGCGTATTTCGTTTATATACATAGGCCAAAACCAAAGCTCCCTGAACCTCGTGATAAACAGCCTCTATATCATTGTCTTCGGTGGACCATGTCAGGTATTGCCCGTCCAGAGCGATGTTAAAGTCGCTATCCACATTCCAGAAAGATGGAAAAACAGCCGGCCTGATTCCAACTCCCCATGCCGGCGCCAGCACGCCTTTAAAATCTCCATCATCAAGTTGAAGATCCGCGGCGCCCACTATTCCGTAAAAATCAAGGAAATTCGCCGGCGCGAGATTTGCCTTGACCAGAAAACTTGACGAGTTGAGTTCGTCCTGAATTTTATCCATTTTGTCAACATGGACATCTCTCTGTCCAAAACCGATGCCGCCCGATACTGAGAAAGAAACCGGATGATGCCAGATATTGTATCCGGGGCCGCCAAGAGGGCCGGCCAGAACTGAAGAAAAGGAAACAAAGCATAGGAAAACCGCGATAAAAATCGCGAGCACCAATCGCATTAAATCTCCAATATGCAGGGTTATCCTAACCGTTACAATACTACATCATGCACACCACATACTGTATACATTTAGTTTTTCTTGTCAAGACACTTTTTGAAAAAAAGACTACAACAGCAAATTACACTTATATATTAATTAGTTAGAGCGTTAAGATTAATGTAATTTCTAATGCAACTATCCACAAAATATCCACAAAAACCGGATTTTTTAAGAATTACTCAAAAAGTCAAATATTCGCAACGATATCTTTTTGTTCAAGTTATTACACCCGAGTCATCTATACTTATTCAAGAATATATGAAAATCCGGGTACACATAACAAGTACATCTCCCCCCTTTTCCCAAAAGCCTCCTTGTAACTGAACGATTACCCCGCTTTTTTGGATAATATTGACTTATGTTGGTGATTATTATAGAGTTTCTCATTGTCGGCGATTCAAGTGTTAAAAACTTTTCGACTAAAATAATGATTCGCGGAGGAAAGTTAATGAAAATAAAATTATTTGTTGTTATTGTTTTTATTTTAATGGCGTTTATTACTCTTTCGGCATTTTCATTTCCTTTTGGAAAATCCCATGTTAAAAACAGCTCTCCTCTTTTTGGGAGCAAAGAGATAAACAGCCCTTCTGTTCCATTTGTGGAAGTCAGCGAAGGCGTATATGCCTATCAGAAAACAGGGGCCGCCGGCACCGGACAAGTTATGGGGCAGGCCACCGATCCTAAACGAAACATTCCCGTTGTCGCCGTTGTCATAGATCTTTATCTCCTGGACGGAACTTTGGTTGACTCGGCAAATAGCGATGCCGATGGTAATTTTACCTTTTTAAATCTCGATTATGATGACTATCTACTTGTGGTTGATGACCCGGCATTTAGGAAGCTCGACCTCTATTTTACAGTGGAGACCGACACTCTGGTTCAGCTCCCACCTGTTTGGCTTGTCCCCCAGGAGGTTATTACCATTGGGGATATCGGCGGGAAAGTTAAGGATGTTCTAACCGGTTTTGACATCAATCTGGTGGATCTTGATTTTAAACATGGAATCGATCCCCCTGATGCTGAGCCGGTGGTGTTTACCACCCAGACGTCAGGCACTTGGAATAACTATAACTATATTGCTAACGGTCTTGAGTCCGGAGTTTATACGGCTTACGCCTCGAAATCGGGATATCGGAGTGAAAGGTTTCACGTATACGTCCTTGGCGCCGAAAATATCGTGCCGCAAAACGGCTTTCTGTCGCCCCAGCTTTTTGGCGACGAAATGCGCATAGTTCTGACCTGGGGTTTTTTACCGGCGGATCTAGATTCCCACATTTGGGCGCCGGATCCTTTTGGCTCCTCAAAAGTTCATCTCTATTACGCGCTGTTGGGTGCCCATCCATGGGGTATGTGGTTTGACCTCGATCTTGATGACACCTTGCATTTCGGCCCTGAAACCACCACCATAAGGCAATGGGAACCTGAAACCTATTGCTTTGCTGTTCACGATTATACAAACAGAAACCTGACATTTACCGACAAAATGTCCAATTCCGGAGCCAGGGTCGCGGTTCTTACAGCCACGGACACCACATTTTTCTATGTCACGCCCAACACTCTGGCTACAGTCTGGGAGGTCTTTACCATCGATGGGGCGACTAAACAGCTTACCCCTGTAAATACTTATGGTTTTGAGCCAAACCCGGACACGGTGGGCATTAACTGCATCTGGTTGTAAAATAGAACGACTAGTGATGTGATTCATGGATGAATCACCATTTTTATTGATTTTAAATCCTTAAAAATGAAGGAAATTAAAAACCACGCTTTTTGATTTCCGTAATTGAAAAAGTCAGGGACGATCTTTTTCAATGTTATAAAATAGAACGATTAGTGATGTGATTCATGGATGAATCACCATTTTTATTGATTTTAAATCCTTAAAAATGAAGGAAATTAAAAACCACGCTTTTTGATTTCCGTAATTGAAAAAGTCAGGGACGATCTTTTTCAATTTTAAAAAATAGAGGTTTATTATGAAAAAAGCAGTAAAGATTTTACCGCTGATTTTTATGGTCGCTCTTTTTGCCTTAAACGCCTTTGCCGGAGTAGTGGATTTTGAGGATGGCGCGGACGGGCAGACCATAACCAGCGCCATTCCCGGATTGGAATTTACGGCCACCGGCCAAGAGCAATGGGTATATGGAGATTTTTCCACGGGAAATTATAACGGCCCATATCCTACAGGCGCCTATTTTGCCAATGGCGATTTCTTTGCCTGGATGGGCCCTTCTCAGGCTACGGGCACCATTACATTCACTCAGGCAAAGGCCACCTATGTAACTATTGGGTACAGTGGGCAGCATTCGGTTGTTCTTGAGGCATATGACGAGTTTGCCAATCTCCTTGACACCCAGACCGGAACAGTAAATTTAGGTACAGGGCAACTGGATTTTATTACAGTTAACGGTGAGTCCATCGCTTATGTGAAAATCCTGGAAGGCACCGGTTTTAATAATCTCTGGATCATTGATGATCTTGATACCGACGCAACGGTAAATTGCACCGAAGATGACCAATGCGATGATGGCGATTTCTGCAATGGAAAAGAAACATGCCTCGATTACAATTGCGTTCCGGCCCAGGTTCCCCCTTGCCTGGACGACGGCATCTGGTGCAATGGCGATGAATTTTGCGACTCGGAAGAAAACAAATGCGCCCGCACTCCTCAGCCTTGCCTTGACGACGGCAGGTTCTGCAACGGCGAGGAAAGCTGTTCTGAGGACCTGGACAAATGTATGACGTCGGGCAACCCATGCCTCGGGAATCAGACCTGCAACGAAGTTCTTGATGAATGTGAAGAGGAAGAAGATGAACCGGAGCCCGAACCTGGGGAAAAAGATATGTGGCCCGAAGGTCAGGTCTCAGGTGGATGTTGCGGTTGCTAAATTATTTTATTTGTATTATAAGTATCCATCTAGTGGATTTATGGGGTTAACCCTGGATTAGTTTAATAATCATTTTGTCCGATGTTGACTGTAGAACAGGCCGGGCTTTTAACATACGGATAAGCAGAAAGGGATTACAGTGCTCGTGCAAAAAATCCAAAACAAAAATGTAATTGGTGTTTCCCGGAAGGTGTTATTGATCGGGGCGTTTCTTTTTGTTCTTCTTTTTGCCCAATCAGCCGGCGCCCAGGAGATCATCCTGAAGAATATTTATTACTATCAACCCCCTATGGATGGCAGCGGATTGCTCGCCTCATATGGCTCGGAGGCTATAGGGCATTTCGGATTCCATTTAGGCGTTTTTGGCGATCGCGCGGAGCAGCCTCTTGAATGGACAGACCCTGAAGCCGCGACTCATATTCTTATTTATGACCAGACGGCAATAAACCCCATGTTTGGCATCGGAATTCTTGACAGAATAAATGTGGCTGCGGTTTTTCCTGTGGCGGTCAACAGAAAATTTGATGAGGAATATAAAGGAAAAATCCCGCGAAGGGTTAGAAACGAAGACACCGGCCTTTATGAAACCAAACTGATAAAGGTTGACGAAAAGTGGGAAGAAACCGCCATGTCCGATGCTCGTGTAATGGCGAAATATATGTTCACTCATCGCAAGTTTGACGGCTATGGACTGGCGGGAATGGTCGAGGTTGGATTGGGCAACGGCGATAAGGCCCAGTTTGTATCAGATCAGCAGATGACAGTGGCGCCACGGTTTATTTTTGATCTGGGCAATACCTGGTGGTCTTATGTTTTAAACGTGGCTTATAAATA
>CAYSHR010000216.1:0-6440 GCA_964430795.1 uncultured bacterium | reverse complement strand
CCAGCTTGGAGGAGAAAAAGTTGATGCTTGAATAATAGCGTGCCCTTCCAGATGATCGCCATGGACATTGAACTGAATTTTGCCTGATTCCGCCGCCGCGGCGCCTAGAATGAACTTCCCGTTGTATTTGGTCAAGATGGATTGAATTGCCTCGGTGTTCTCTTCGAGGGGCTCAATCAGCAATAAAAATGCCTCTGGAAATGCTTTATACAGGTCATAGGTTCCATCGGCGACCCCGCAGTCCACAATGGTCTTGGGCAAAAAGCCGGTTTTTGCAAAGTGGGTGAGAAAATCTCCCATATGTAATCGTTGTTCACTTCCACTGGTCCCGACCCCGCGCAACTCGAATCCCAACGCGATCGCCAGTCGTCGCACCATCTGCTTGGCAAGTCTAATCACTCTGTTTTCCTCTCGCAACGCAAGTAACAAATTTCAAGTATACATATAAACCAATGTAAGGGTTTTAAGTAGTTTCTGTCCAGGAATGGCCCTTTTTCCCAATCTCAGCGTCAATCTTCGGATTTGATTGTGGGGAGTACATGAGTACGCCTCCGCTCAAATCCTTGATTTCCTTGACCTGGTAAAAGATTACTCATTCCTGATCTAGAAACCAAAATCAGCCCTGTCCGGGTTTTAGGACAGGAACTAAGTAACAATTAATTTGCTTACTGTCTAAAAGGCGCCCTTGAAAACCGGCCGGTCGATCCACCCCGCAAACTTGTCAGCTTTGCAATATCTTATCATAAAGCTTCTTTAGGGTTTCGGCCTGTCTGTCCCACGCGAAATCTTTTTGAAACTCTTTGATGTTGGCTTTGATTTGGTTATAGCGGTCTTTGTCCTGAAGGAGCCGGTTAACGCCGTCGGCAATGGATTGGGGGCTTTTCTCATCTACGATTTCACCTATGTCATATTTTCGGACAAATCGGGCCATCACCGGAAAATCGCTTACAACCACCGGGAGCCCCGCCATTAACGATTCAAAAAATTTATTGGGTCCATTTAAGTATAAGTGGAGGTTTAGGTTTTGCAATGGAATGACCCCCCCGTCGCAGGAAGACAAACAGGGCAGAACCTCATTTGACGGAACAGAAGGCGCGAAAAAAATCCTGTCGCCCCAAGAGAAAGCTTCTGCTTTTTTATGATAGGTCTTGTTGCTGGGACTATCAGGCGCCAAAAGGATCAGCACGGCATTTGGAACAAATTCCATGGCTTCAAAGAGCTTATCAACACCCCGGTTGACGTGCATAAAACCAACGTGAATTATCTTCTTATATTTTCCTTTTACGATTCGCTCTTTTTCTAAAGGATCAAGCAAGTCAAGAATGTCCAGCTTCTTGTTGCCGGTTATTGGATTTGGCGCGTTCCAAATGATCGTCGGAGGAGGAATTTTATATAGCCTGGCCGCGTGATCAGCGTGGCCGTCGGTGGTGAAAATCACAGCGCTGCAATAGGGCAGGATTGCCCTCTCGATGGTTTTGTAAAAAAAACGAATGTAAGCCGGGTTATTATAGCCGGTCCAGAGTTCGTGGCTGTCATATACGATTTTGCATCGAAAGAACATTTTGGCCAGGATTCCCATAGGCAGGGTTTCCAGATCGTGGCAGTGGACCACCCGGGGTTTATTTTTCCTGATATATCCCAAGGCTTTCCATGTGAATTCAACATATTGGAAGCTCTTTGATATCCACCCGGCGTTTACTTTTTTTCGAGAACCAAGATGAAAAAACGTTGCCGGTATTCCATCATAAACAGAAGCAGGGACAGGCGCGTCGTCAGCCAGAGTCAGTATGGACGCGTCGCAACCCAAACAAACCAGGGTTTTTACCAACCGCTTTACCTTTGTATCAAACTTAAGTGGCCGAGGTCGGAGGCAGACAATCTGTTTTGCGGAGAGAGCCGGCTTCGGGTTTAAGGGCGGTTTTCCTATTATTTTGTGGTAAACATTGACAGCCCGTTCCAAAAGCCCAGGAGTAAAGGACCTGGCCGCGGCCAAGGAAAATGCGTAAGCAACGGCTATAAGCGGATTGCCGCCGTGGCGAGATGAAAATCTCCAGATAATCTTCAGATTCAGGGAGGAGCGAATGTCTCGAATACGAAACAGAAATTGTTTTACCGGTGACAAACTTCCAACAAAATCCGGCCCGCTGGGTTTCTGGTTCAAGACAACGGCATCAGGGTCAATCCAGGTTCTGATCCCTTTGGCTCTGGCGCGAAGAATAAAATCGTTATCCCCGGCATATTGAGGAAAGAGCCCTTCTTCCGGAGGCTCCACCTTGTCAAATACGGAGATGGGCATAAGTACCCCTTGCCCATCAACTACATGGGCTTCAAAAGGCTCTGTAGGAACCGAGTCATCGTCAAATTGGATTTTGCCGAATGCTTTCAAAGGCCATTGGTGAACTCGGCCGGCGAAACTGACCCGGCGACTATCTTTGAAAAGGACCTTCGAGGCGCCGATTGCATTGGGGTGAGATTTTAAAAAGTCAGCCAGCCGTTTTATAGTGTCAGGCAATACCTCGTTGTCGCTGTTAAGGAACAGAACCGCCTCGGCGCCGTGATTTATCGCTTCTGTTATGCCAAGGGCGGTGCAGCCGGACCAGAACCGTTCTCTTTCACCGCCGATGATTTCAATGTCCGGAAAGGTTTCTTTCAATTTAGCGGGGGTGTCGTCTGTGCATTTACCATCAACAAGGAGGATACGAAGATCGATTTCCTTGCTTTTTTTCAAGGATAAAACGCAATCGCGTGTCTCATGGAAATTATTAAAAAAAGGGATTACGGCTGTTATCTTCATTGTTTGTCGTTAAGAATCCAGGGCTTTCAGGCAATACTGTTGTTCATTTGTAGACACTGTAAAATCACTTTTTTGATGGTACAAGCTTTTTCCATGTTGTCAAGGCTGAGAGATTGGCGACGGATTTTCAGGGCGCCGATAATCAAGTTTATTCATTTTCAGGCCTGGTGCTTGCCTCCCAGAAAAAATCAAACAGCACTCGACTCTGTTTGCTATTGTCCTGCAAAATCAATTGAGCTGTATTGCCTTTATAGCTGCCGACTTTCCAAACATAATACCTCAGTTTTTCATCTCCCTTGCCCCTGGTTGTAAAAACAGTCTTGCCATTTATTAGAAGGCGTACCCTTGTCCTTTTCTTTGATTCACCGGCAAAGCAGTATCCCAATTCATCGCCGGTGATTACAAAGGCCGGCAGTTTCAGCTCGCCTTTTCCTCTTTTTGAACTTGCGATCAGGGTTTCTCCCTGGTAGCCGGAAATATAAAAATCTTTGTCAAAGGCCGGTCTTACAAATGCGTTAACAAAGGCGCCTTTGGCTTTGGTGTTTTTCGGATAAATACCGTTTTCAAAATCCCATAACCTGATGAATCGGTCCACAAATGGTCTTCGGCGCTCAGGATCGTTGTTTATTGAAAAATAATAATGATCGAAACTCGCCAGGGTTCTGGCTACTTTTCCCGGCGCCCGCCTTAAAAGGCGTGGTATGTTCTGATCAAGATATTCAGGAAAAGATGTAAATGTCACTTTTGGCGATTCCTTCTTGATTCGACCCATCAACTTGCGGTCATAGCGATAAATTCTATGGCGGTCAATAAGGACGCCGTTTATCGATAAATCGGTATATTTCCTATCGGCGCCTTTCCACCTCCCTCTGCTAACGCGAACCTCGCGAAAATCGAGATAGGCGCCGGTGGCGTTTTTTTCATGCCCTGACATGCTCCTTTCCTTAAGGGGCGAATGAGCTACAAAAGCATCAGTCAACCCGTTGGTGTCAATCAAGGGCAACCGCGAATAGTAACCTATCATACCGATGCCGCCATCGGCGATAACCGGCTTGATGCCTTTTTTATACAAGAATTTATATAATAGTTTAGGCAATTTTAAACGGTTGCCCCTACTGTTTGCATTGCTGATCCTGAGGGGAAAAAGCCTGTGGACTCGATGTAGTTTGTTTGGCTCGGTCATATGCCACTTCTTAGTGTCCGTCAAAAACAGCGGCATGCCATGCATGGTGGCAAAGACCAATGAAACGGCGACAATCGCTCGCCATGAAAGCCGCGCCTTTGATTGGCGGGCAAGACGATGCACCCATTGCTCCACGCCTAGTATTACCAGGGGAACAACCGATAGAAAAAAGCGGCCGAACATATGATCGCCGCCAAAGCGAATGATATAAAGTGAATAGACAAACAGAGCCAGGCCGGCGAATCTCTTGAATGTTGCCCTGTGAGGGTCTTTACCGGTAACCAGCCAGATGAAAAACATGGGCAGCAAAACAATCATGTGGGCGGATAAACCGTAGGCGCCGGCGTAAACAATGCCCTGGTCCCAACGAGTGAGCATGGCCGATTTTGCGAAATAGGTGTTTGGCACAATCTGGCCATAGTAGCCGTATCGCCAGGCTGTATAGCCCAGGTATAAGAGAAAGGGCAGGCAGAACATGCCCAACTCCTTGACGCCCCGCAAAAATACCTTGCGGCGAGTATTTGAGGGATCAGCGTTTTTGACCACCTTTGACAGGTGCATAATCAACAACACCAATCCTCCAACTCCATAAAAAAGACCATGGTCCGGTCGGGCAAAGGTCGCCAGAATCAAAAATAATCCAGTCAAGCCGGCGCCTGCCGCCCCGGGTTTGGCAATCAAAAAAAGTACGCCGAGGTTTACCAGCCATCCGGCGAACATGGTTTCCATTCCAGTGGTTCCGTAAACATGAAAGACATATTGAGCAGCGAGCCAAAGAGGGGCCAGGGGCAAATAAAACCTTGTGGAATCGGACCCGTTTAATCTCCGACCGATGAGGTAAACCGTAATAAGATTACCCGCAAGACAAAAGAGGCAGGCAAAGAAAGCCAGATGGGGCATAGAGGCGCCGGTCAGCCAGGTTAACAAAGCCAGAACCATTACCCAGAGGAAATTGGTGTACCCCTCAACTCGCTCGCCTATGTTGTAAACCAGACCATGGCCGTCAAGAAAATTCTCCGCGTAGCGAAAGGAGATAAAGGAGTCATCAAAAAGAGACTTGGTCTGCCAGGCCAGGGCCAGACCGGCAACCAACACCAGGGCAAGAATAGCGGGGGGAATTATTTTATACCCCTGCTCTTGAACAACGATTGCCTTTTTCCTGATCATCAGGCCGGTAACAAAAGAACCCGCGAAAAGGGTAAGGATCAGGGGAAGCCATTTTGGCAAAGCAAGAAAATACTCAACAAACACCTTTTAATAACCATTTCCTGCCCCAAAATCATCCGCCTTCTTTTTAACTAAAAATACATTTGAGTGCCCAATTTTTTAGTTTTTCCCCTCGCCGGCAGCCATGATGAAATGCCACGAAAAATTAGCTTTGCCGGTATAAAGAAGGCGTCTAAAAAATAATGATAACAAAACAGTAAATACAATTCAAGAAGAAGTTATTTTTCTGGAGGAGCCGAGCCTTGACACGGCTGCTTTGCATGAGCTATGTTTTTATCGTGGTCACCGGACTTAGGATGTTTCTGGCTGGAATACTAAAGGAATTTTATGACTCTTCCAGGAAATCTTCTTACCACCGCCATGGGTGTAATGCCTCACAAAGACATGGACAGGGCGTTAAAAGTCGCGACCTCGGTGGATATTCCTTTCTGGCCCCAACTGCCCAATTACAGCTATTATGAGGATATGTATGTCCAGGCCTCCGAGCATTTTCCGGGTATCGTGCTGGACCTTGCCAAACGCACCTTGCGCTTTTCCATGGAGAAGTTCGAACAGGAAGCCGAAGAAACTCTGGCCCATTTTGACGACCCGCCCTACTTTGATATCAGCAAGACCTATTCCGCTGTTTATGATTCTTTTATGGCTATGGATTTTGCCCATCGGCCGGCAATTCGAGGGCAACTCGAGGGACCTATCAGCTTTGGATTCAACGTTCCGGATCAGAACGACCGCCCTATTTTGTTTGATGAAACCCTTCGTCCTTTTATGTACGAATTCATGTCAAAACGCATCAATGTACAGTTAAGCCGGTTAAAAAAACGCAATCCAAATGCCTTTATGTTCGTAGATGAGCCCGGCCTTCAATACCTTTTCAGCGCCATGTCAGGATATACGGATATGGCCGCGAAAGAAGATATGGACTATTTTTTCTCCATGGTTGAGAAACCTCGGGGTGTGCATTTGTGTGGCAATCCGGATTGGGATTTTTTGCTTGGGTTGGACATGGATATTTTGAGTTTGGATGTTTATACCAACGGTGATATTTTCCAGTCCTATGCAGGGTCGATAAAAGGCTTTTTGGATCGCGGGGGTGTTCTGGTTTGGGGCATTGTCCCGACCAACTTCGAGCCCTTTACAAATGAGAACCAGACCGCTTTGGTCAAACGTCAGGAATCAATCTGGAAATCACTATTCAAATCAGGAATCGACCGTGAGCAACTTTTTTCTCAAAGTCTT
>CAYSHR010000215.1:0-6472 GCA_964430795.1 uncultured bacterium | reverse complement strand
ACCCTATCGGAATGGGGCAGGAAACATATTTTCAGGTCTTTGAGGATATAAAAAAGTGCGTGGACAGCCTTGTAAATCGTATAGAGGAAAACTCGAAATAGATGAAGGGCTTTGAAAAAATAGATATCCTTACACACAAGGATCAGAGGGGCTGGGTGAGCAACCTTCTTGACTTTTTGCCCATACCGCCTAAAGAACTGAAAAACATTCATATAGTCAACATGGCGCCTGGAGAAATTCGCGGAAATCACTTTCACAAAAAGAAAATAGAGGCTCTATGCCTTCTTTGTGGAAAAGTAAATGTGAAGGCTGTGAATCGCGAGACCGGTCAGATCATGGAAGAGACGGTAAATGATGATCCGCCGGTAATGTTTCTGGTTTCCCCCGGAATTTCCCACGCCTTTAGAAACGACCATGACCAAATGGGCTACCTGGTCTGCTTTGCTGATACGAAATATAATTTTAATTCTACAGACACATTCGCGGATATCTTGCTGAAAAAGGAGTGAAAAATGGAACTTGGGTTTTACGGCGCTGTAAGAATGGTCACAGGTTCGTGCTTTTTGCTAAAAGCCGCGGGGAAAAGAATAGTGATAGATTGCGGCATGTTTCAAGGTTCAAATAAAACCGAGCGTCGCAACTTTGAGCCATTCAGGTTCTCTCCAAGGTCCATAGATTTCTGCCTGCTGACCCATGGGCATATTGACCATTCGGGACTTTTGCCAAAACTGGCGAGGGATGGATTCAAGGGCCCGATAATCACCACCAAAGCCACTTCAGACCTGCTCCATATTCTTCTTAAGGACTCAGCTCATATTCAGGAATCCGATGTCAAGTGGTTTAACAGAAAAGCCATTCGCGCCGGCGCTCCGACCAAAGAACCTCTTTATGTTCTTGATGACGCGAAAGCCGCCCTTGATCAACTAAACCCGGTGAAACACAATCAGGAAATCGATCTCTGTCCCGGAATCAAAGTAATTTTCAGAGACGCCGGGCATATTCTCGGTTCGGCTTTTATTGAATGTTATGTTACTGAAAACGGCGTCGCTAAAAAGCTGGTCTTTTCAGGAGACCTTGGAAACACCGATCAGGCCATAATCAGAAACCCGGAAATCACCAAAGACGCCGACGTTCTCCTTATCGAGTCAACATATGGCGACCGGCTGCACAAGGACAGGTCCAACACTTTAAGCGAACTGAACGCAATCTTTCAGCAAGCCTACAAAGAAGGCGGCAACGTGGTTATCCCGGCTTTCGCGGTTGGGCGAACCCAGGAGCTTCTCTACCATCTTCACCAACTGCACCAGGAAGGGCGGCTGCCTGATTTCAATATATTTCTGGACTCCCCAATGGCAATATCAGCGACAAAAGTTTATCGAGAACATACTGAGTGTTTTGACGATCAGACCATCAGGATTCTGATGAGCGGTGAAGGCCCTTTCTCTCTTCCAAATATTGAATACACCCGCCTCACCGACAGGTCAAAAGCCATCAATTTCACAAAGGGGCCGAATATTATCATTTCCGCTTCAGGAATGTGCACAGCGGGCAGAATACTTCATCACCTGAAACACAACCTCTGGAAACGAAACACCCACGTTGTTTTTGTCGGATTTCAAGCCCATGGCTCCCTTGGGCGCAGACTTGTCGACGGCGTCCCGAGAATCAAGATTATGGGTGAAGAGATTACCGTTACCGCGAAAATTCACACCATCGGCGGCCTCTCAGCCCATGCCGACCAGAAAGGTCTTTACAACTGGGTCGAGAATTTAGCTCCGTCAAAACCCCTGGTTTACGTTGTCCACGGCGAAGAGGACGCCGGCGCCCAGTTCGCGAAACTGATTCATGATGACTTTGGTCTTGAGGCGAGGTTGCCAAGTTGGTACGAGACAGCTCGGATTTAATCGAAAATCATTTCTGTTTGCCGATATTTTTTTGGGCAAGAATGTTTTCCAGAGCTTCTAAAACCTTCTCCACGCCAATTTCTTTCATGCAAGCGTATTGTTCTTCCTCTTTGCAAACCGCCTTGTAACAGGGCGCGCAATCGGGCTTTCCCACGAGTTTTACGCCCTTTCCATACAGGCTGACTTCGACATCTGTAGTTGGGCCAAACAGGGCGACGACAGGAACTTCACAAGCGATAGCCAGGTGCATGGCAAGGGTGTCGGAAGTAACAAGAGCGTCAAGACTCCCTGTCATAGCCGCGAAAACCATTACCGGATTATCGCAACCTGAATCAATAGCAAGGGTGCCAAGCTCTTTCATGATTTCACGATTTCTTTCAACCTCTCCCGGACCGCCCATTATCAACAAAGTAGCGGAATTTCTCTCCTTGAATTTATTCGCGAGCTTGACAAAGTTTTCCTTGGGCCATTTTTTAGTGGCGAAAACCGTTCCCGCTCCGGTATTCAGACCGACTAAAGGACCTTTGATCGCGCCCATATCCTTCAGCTTCTTTTTTGCGGCTTCTTTCTCGGATTCAACAATCTCAAGAATATACTTCTGGTCGTTCCAGGGCAGCTTAAACATTTCAAAAAGAGTCTGTTGGTAGGTTTTTTTGTTCTGCCTGAATTTAAAGGGATCGCTTATGCCAAGATACAGGGCTTCGGCGCCCTCTTTATTAAAAACCGTTAACGCCCCCTCTTTGCTCAAAGTGAACCCGAATTTCTCATCCGCTTTGACTATGGCCGCCATAGAAATCGCCCCTGTCGCCTTGTCGCCGCTATAAAGAGCGTCAAATTTTCTGGCTGTTATCTCCATCACTGTTTCAAAATCAAGAAGCATGAGTTTGTCAATCAGAGAATTGTTGGCCAGAAGCCGGTAACTGACTTGGTCTGTGACCCAGGTTATATGGCAACATCCGTACTTCTCTTTTATCGCTTTCAATATGGGAGTAGTTCTAAGGGCGTCACCCGCGGCGCCGAGCTTGATTATCAATATTGTGTTGCCCATGGGATCATATTTATCGCAACTATGACATTCCTTACCGAATTTACAAGGCTTCTCGCCAATATAATACCGGCAGTCAATCCGGATTTTATCTAACAACCGCGTCATTTTTCTCCTTAGAATTACTTTTGAGTTATTAAAGGCTACCAAACAGAAGTAATTAAATCAATGAATCAATAGATTACAGTTTTTACAGGTCGTACTTGACACTTTACATCGAAAGTCTGTTAAGATCAGATCAACCCAAGGGAAAAGGGAACTTTGACCATAACAACTACACAATCAGCAAAAGAGTATGGGAAAACTAAAAAGGGACGAGAAAATATCGTCTAATGGCAATAAAAAGAGCCTTTCTTTTTCTCTTGTACCGGTTCTTCTTGCCGCGATTTTACTGCTGGGTATTTTTCTGCGCATGCCCACTCTGAGCGACCTCTCCTGCGATCCAGACCTTTCGGGCATAAGATATACCGGCCAGGGGCTTACACAGGGTTTGCTTCCTTATAGGGACTCGGTGGAATCCAAGCCGCCGGGCGCATATTTTCTTGCGGCCATATCTCTATCTCTTTTTGGTCAAAGTTTTGTTTCCATTTATCTGTTTGCTCTTTTGTGGATTGCCCTTACTGCCATGGCCATTTTCACCGCGGCAAAAATCCTCGCCGGGGTCAAAGCCGGGTTATTCGCGTCACTGCTTTTTAGTCTATTTTCAACACTGAGATACGTGGACGGCTTGTGTCCTAATTATGAAATCTGGGTTTTGTTGCCCATGGTCCTGGCATTGATTTACGGATTAAAATCATTGGAAAAAGGCGCCTTTATTTTTGCGGGCATAGCCGGGGTAATGGCCTCGGCGGCTGTTCAAATAAAACTCCAGGCTATTTTTCCAGCTTTTACCATGTGGTTGTTTTTGGTAATCCCTACGACTCGCCGACCCAGGCTGAATTTTCTTGGTGGTCTTTCTTTCATAGCAGGCGGATTCTTGGCAGTCATTCCTTTAGTCGTTTTTTATACTGCTCACCGCGCCCTTGGATATCTGGTAAGTCATTTCCTCCCATCACGTACTGTGAGTTACGCATCGGAAAACTCCCTGGTGGTTATGGCGGATTTTCTACCAAATATAGTGGGTGGATTTATTCAATCCGCGGTATTTCTCATACTTCTTTCTATAATTGGCGCCGTAATTTTGATTGCCTCTTTGTCAAAGGCAAGCAAATTCGGGCAGTCAAAGCTTACCTGGCTTTTTCTTTCATGGCTGGCCGGGTGTCTCTTTGCCGTTTTTTTCTTAAAAGGGTTATTCTCAGCGGCTCTTTTTGCCAGACATTATTTTTTACTCCTGATTCCCGCCCTGTGTATCGCCGGCGGTGTCGGATTAAAATGGCTGGCGGTCAATCGCTATTTTAGATTCCAGCTTTTGACTGTTACTATAATCGCGGCTATATGGCTCGGCCTCTCTTTTTCTCCGGGTTTTGTCATAAGCACAGATGCCCTTTTTGAATTTGCTGAATTGAAAAGCACTGATGAAGCCTTTATAAAATCCATAGACTACACATGGCTTGACAAATCGGCTCTAAGACCGGTTGGAGAATTCCTTAATAAAAACATTGATCCAAAAGATACAATATATGTTTGGGACTATGTTCCCTCCATCTATTCCCACGCTCAAGCAAGGGCGCCCAGCCGTCATTACAAACATTGGGAAGTAGTGACTACCGACCCGTGGGGGCATTATTTTGATCCAAGTAATCCGGCTGTTGTAAAAGCCAGAAGAGAGCTTATGGAAGGGCTCATAGCCAATCCACCGAAATTTATCGTTGCTTTTAAATATTACGGTGATTATGAACAGAGAGTTCAGACTATAAAGAACGATTTTTTTCCTGAGTTAATGACCTTTGTTGAAAAAAGGTATGAGTTGGTGGAAAAACCGCCAAAGGATTGGGACCCGTTATTGCTGTATAGGCTCCGCGTCTTATGGTGAATTGACGAAAGCCGGATTTTCCCATACCTGAAGATATTGTTCTGGTTCACTTATGGTTTTGACAAGGGTCCATTTGGTTTTGACCGATTCATAAAGTCGGCTTCCAATATACTCGATTCTGCTTTCTTCAATGATGAAATACCGCGCGTCAAAGACCGCGTCCGTCAAGTCGGCAAAATTGTTTTTCGAAGCGGCTCTGGTTAAAGGAGCCAGATAAAAAAATCTATAGCTGTTTGGGACACCGGCCAGATAGGCGTAGGTGGGAGTTGTCGCGACAATCTTTTGACCCGGTTTTAAATTCATGGAAATGTACTTGCCCACCATCTTCTGGTAATCAAGCCTCTGGTCTTCCAGGGTCAGCCATTTTTCAGTGGGAAAAAGTCTTGATCGATAATTGCTGTTGTTTATATAACTTTGGGATATCCGAACATGGTTGCCACAAATAAAGAGGGCAAGGCAGAGAATGACAAAACACTTTAGAAGCCATTTTTCTTCTTGAGAAAACAACAAAGCTATGAACAATCCGGCTCCAAGAGCAAGTCCCGGCGCCAGTAGAATAAAATAATGCTGGTAAAGGTCACCCGTCCAGGCGAAAAATATGAGTACTGGAACCGACCACAAAAATGGAAAAATACGTTTTTGGTCGTGACCGATGACAAGAACGCCAATCCCGATAAAACCTAGGAGAGAAAACCCCGGCATCATCATTAAGCCTTTTGTGATAAATTTGTCCCACTTTTGCCAAAAGGTCATCCCATATTCGTTTTGAAATAAAAATGGAAAAACAAAACCATTAAAGACCCCTTGCTCCAATATGCCTTTTCCCCAAAGAGTCAATGCAACAAGAACAAGGGTTGTGAGAAATCCGCAGAATATCAAAATAAGAGTACGTAATGCTCCCTTAATCCCAGTTTTACCCCATTTGGAAATGTAAAACTGATGCCCCGCGAAGGTCAGCCAGAGAAAAACCGCCGGTTGTTTGATCATGGCCGCGGCGCCAACCAGTATCCCCGCTAAAAACAGCATTGCCGGTCTGGGCTTGAAGGGTTCCCTTATAGCCCAAAAATAGAAAAGCACAGAAGCCAGAAGCAGGAAAGTCATGGGGTTTTCCGTGCTGCCTTTTGGCGCCCATCGAAGCATAACATAGCAAAAAGCGTATAAGCCTCCCGAAGCCATGCCGGCAATTTTCCCACCCAGAATCCATCCAAGGGCAATCAGCAGTCCAATAATTCCCAAGTCTGATATTACTGAGACCATGTGGGGAGCTGTCGGACTATTGCCGAATATTTTAAAGGAAAGAATGTAAAGATAGTAGATACCCGGTGGCATGTTGTCAAAATCATCGGTGTATTCAGCGACGCCTCTTTCAACCCTGTCCGCGGTGTAAAGAAAAAGACCTTCGTCAAAATCAATGCTGCGCCCTGTTACATCAAAACGCCATAGTGTTCCTATTATCAGCATAGCGCCAAATAGCAGAAAGAAAATGTATCGAACCACAAGACCCTTTGTTTCCAAAATCAATTGCTTACTCTTTTTAAAGATACGATATAT
>CAYSHR010000214.1:0-6489 GCA_964430795.1 uncultured bacterium | reverse complement strand
CCCCCTTTTCCCAAAAGCCCCCTTGTAACAGAACGATTACCCTGGGTGAAAAAATGGCAATTTCCATTCACTTTTGTTGACGGGGCGCGTAAATTCTGTTTGAATATTTTTATAAATTTGTTATCGGCAACAAATAAAGGAGGCCTTCGGAATGACCCGGAGATTTCTATTCATTTTTCTAATCCTTTTTTTCCTTGGACTTTCGTCATATTCGGTTGCCGGGGAATTTGACCATGCCCACACCCGCTTGACCCTGGTTCTGCAAAAGATCGTAAAAGATGGCAAAGTCGATTATGTAATGCTGGTCAGAGATTCATCGGAATTGGAACGGTACCTTAAGGAACTGGGGAAAATTCGAAAAGGCCAATATGAGAACTTTACCAAAAGCCGGAAAATGGCTTACTGGATAAACCTTTACAATGGAACTACTATTTTAGCCATCTCAAGGAACTACCCGGTTTTTAACAAAACGCCAAACCCTTTGTATCCAAAAAGTTCTGTCAGACAGATTCCGGGAATCTGGAACAAAATGAGGTTCAAGACCGCGCTGGGGTATAAGACTCTTAACCAGATTGAAGCTGAACAACTGGAATCATTTAACGAGCCTCTTCTATATTTCGCCATAGTCAGCTCCGCGGTCAGCGGTCCCAAAATCATGCCCGAGGCCATTATTGAGACCCAAATGGAGTCCCAGCTCAGAGAAGCCGCCAGAAATTTTGTTCTTGACGCCGGGAATGTGAGAGCGGACCCAAACACCAAAACTCTCTACCTGAACCGGATTTTTAAATGGAAGGGCAAGGGCTTTATTCCCAAATATTTTAAAACCGGCCACTTTGCCCACAGAACAAAATCTGAAATCGCGGTGCTCAATTTCCTTGGTTCATATGCGGGTATGATGGAAAAGATGATGATTTATCGTGACGATTTCGAAATCAAATACATGGAATTTGACTGGTCTTTAAACGAAAGATGACATACCGACCTCCTTCATATCTTACCGCCTATAAAAACGGCGCCCTCAAAAAAAATATTGCCATTGCCTTTGACAGACTTGCTAAATGCGATCTTTGTCCGAGAAACTGCAAAGTAAACAGGCTTGCTGAGGACCTTGGCCTTTGCAAAACAGGCAGCTACGCCATTGTGTCGAGCCATGGTCCTCATTTTGGGGAGGAACGCCCTATATCGGGCGGAAAAGGCTCTGGAACAATCTTCTTTGCCGGATGCAATCTTCTTTGCGCTTTTTGCCAGAATAGTGATGTGAGCCATGGCCTGGCTGGAGAACCGGCAGGCTCAAGGGAGCTTGCCAATATTATGATTGGCTTGCAGAAGCGTGGTTGTCACAACATCAATTTTGTTTCTCCGACCCATGTTGTTCCCCAGATTTTAAAGGCATTGCCCCGTGCCATAGAGAAGGGTTTGAATATCCCTCTTATCTATAATACGGGAAGTTACGACAGTGTTAAAACCATTAAACTCCTTGAGGGTATTATGGATATTTACATGGCTGATATAAAGTTTATGGATAATGAAAATTCAAAAAGATTTTGTGACGCCGGCGACTATGTAGAGGTAATGAAAGAGGCGGTTGTCCAAATGCGCCGGCAGGTTGGTGATCTTGTTATCGAAAATGGCATTGCACGCCAAGGACTGCTGGCAAGGCACCTGGTAATGCCAAACAATGTGGCGGGAACCGCAAAAGCCATGGAGTTTCTTGCTTCTCTGTCCACAGAGACATATGTGAATATCATGTCCCAATACAGACCCTGGTTTAAAGCTGATCTATATCCCGAGATATTCCGCCACCCCAGTGATGTTGAGATGGAAAAGGCTTTTATTGCCGCGAAGCATGCGGGTCTTTCGCGCCTTGACAGACCGGGAGGAAATTGAGATTGAGCAGGATGATATTTCAACCTCTGTTTGCGGATTATTTGTCGCGGTTGACAATGGACCGAATCAGATAGTAAGGAAATCCGATAATCAAAACGATTGTCCCGGGATCAAAAAGAGACGCAAAGCAAAAATAGCTTCCGAAATTATATGGTAGCAAAAGACCTCCCCCGATAAATCCAACTGGGGCTAGAATCGGTACAAATGAATGGTGCTTGTCGATTCCTCTTTTGGCGTTTTTTCTGTTTTCAAAGATGGCTCCATAGTTAATAAAAGTAATAAATGCGCCGAGGAACAAAAGGGCTATGGCAAAAATGGTTCTTAGCGTCATTTTTTCGTAATCCTTAAGTTACAAGGGGGCTTTTGGGAAAAGGGGGGAGATGTACTTGTTACGTGTACCCGGATTTTCATATATGAGATCGGGGTACACGATCCCCATTTTCTAATATTATTGACTAGACCGGCCATTGTTGAGAAATGGGGTCATGTCCCCCGATCTCAAACCCTGCCACCTTGCTCCCTTGTCACTGAACGATTACATTTTTTCCCTGGTTAATGTTGAAACTGAGAATAGAGATTTTTAAGGATTTGCGGCAACCAAAAAAATCATTTTTTTGCCGCGCTTGGGATTGAAAACCGGATTTCAATTAACAAGGACCTGGTTCCTGCCGGATTTTTTCGCCCTATACATCAATTTATCCGCTCGGTTGATTAATGAGTCAACATTGTCCGATCCTCTGGCCATAGTGCCCCCAACTGAAACGGTTACCCCAATCTCTTTTCCTTCTTCCAAAAGGAGGCTCTCCCCGACTTCTCGGCAAAGTTTGTTTGCCACTATTAGAAGGTTATCTTTGTCAATATTTTTGATAAGACCGACAAACTCTTCTCCACCCCATCTGCTTATGACGTCAAAAGACCTTACGGAGCCGGCCAATGTATCAGCGACGATCTTTAACATCTTGTCGCCGGTATCATGGCCAAAGGCGTCATTAATGGATTTAAAGTGATCGATGTCAAAAAAGAGAATACCGAAGGAATGACCGTATCTTTTGAACTCGTTGAACATGGCGTCAAGGTTTCTGGTGGCGAACCGTCTGTTGCCAAGCTCCGTTAATGAATCGAACATGGCCAGCCGTTGAAGCTCCTTTACCTTTGAAACCAGTTCCACTTTGACGGTGTTGTCGCTAAGCTGCTGGACCGCGCCAATTATCTTGCCCGCCCTGTTGTGAACAGGCGTCACCTTCACTGAAACGGGAATTTTTGTGCCATCACTTTTTGACAGGAAAAGGTCCGATTCCCGCATTTGCCCGTCATTTAACGTCAGGTCAACAGGATTGAAGGTTTTTTCCATGGGAGTCGCGTTATCATCAAGGAATATCAAAACTTTTTCACAAAACTTGTTTCCAACGATATCCCGGCCGCCAAAACCGCTAAGACGCTCGGCGCTTTTGTTCCAATAGATGACGTTGCTGTCTTTATCGGTAACCGCCAGGCCGTCAAAAAGATCATCTAAAAGTTCGTTGCTTTTCAAGCTGTTAACTTCCATAAACGCCTCGAATAATTAAATATCGAATAAAGGTTTACCCATGTTGTTTTTATCGGCATAGATGGATGAAAGATTAATAAATATTGGGTCGATCCATGGAATTGGTCTATTTTTGTTTATTCCCAGGTTCTCAGCTCAAATTGGCCGCTGGAATTATTAGCGTATGCCAGGCTCTTATTGTTGACAAAGCTTATGTGGGCGACGCCTTTTTTGTCGATAACAATATCCCAGCCGATGCAGTTGTAACACCAGTCAAGCACTTCTTGAATCACCCATGATCCATTTGATTCAGAGGCATAAAGGAGGTCTCCGTTCAATAGATAAACCATGTGCCGCGCGCCTGATGGATCAATAAGAAGCTTTGGCGCTTCTACAGCGTCCCCTGTGCCGCCGCCTTCTTTGGCTTCCCATTGAGAAAACCAGAATCCCAGGATTCTTGCCTCAAGGCGGACGCCTGGATTGCAATAGATGGCAGGTGGATATCCGGAGCGCCACTCCTTTTTAAACTTGTAGGCGACTTGGACAAAGCCGGCCGGTCCTATCCCTATATCCGGATTGGCGAACCAGAGTTTGTTAAAGCCAAAGTCAAACTCCCGGGCCACAACCTCTTCTTTCCAGTTTCCCAAGGAGGAATGAATTACAGAGACGCCCTTGTTTCCGGTTGCCGCCATCCAGACAATGTTATTGTGATCAATATCAATAGAGGGTGAAGAGTAACTTCCCGAAATCGCGGTTTTAACATTCCACGGGCCGGTTGCGTTGGTTGCATACTCAATGGAATAGAGATCATTGTCATGTCTATTCATATTATACGCGACGTGGGCATGCCCTTGCCGGTCCAAAGCCATATCGAGGGACCATGTGGAACCAGTATCAATCTGTGTGGCGCTCCATTCTCCGGTAATATTGTTCCCGTAAAAAATTCGGTCAGGTTTGCCGCGCCGACGATTTAGATAAACAAGGTGCATGTTGTTCTGATGATCCACTTTAAGTATTGGGTAATCGATGTTTTTGGCGACGGTCTCCCACCCTGACTCGGCTATGTCGGTCCATCCCAGGGCAATGGAAGTATGCCCGTCAAAGGGTCCGGCAAGAGAGTCTTTTGAGGAAAAAGGGTGAAAAACATCATCGCCCGAAGGTAGACGTTCTCGAAACAGAAGTAGTTCATTATTACAATCCGCGGCAATAAAAACCGCGGGAAAAATGGCCATGACCGGACCGGAATCATCCTTCTCCACCATGCTGTCGGCAAGGTCGCCATCCAGGTTGTCCACGTCATCATCTTTAAAAAAATTGTCCTCGGTCTGATCTTCATTGTCCTTGGCGTCATCACAAGAAAAATTAAGAAAGAGAAAAAGCAGAAGGAGAAAAATCACATGATAATAGAAAAAGAAACCTTTTTTCATACTATAACCAACATTATGCTCAATAGATATTTTAAAGGCGCCATACGGAACTGTCAATTTATATTACCCGAGGGCTTCCGGCCGGCCAGCGCCGGTTTTCAGGGTATTTCCATTCAGTTACGATTACAATTATTTCATGTTTTTGGTTGACCCCCAATCAGGCCCTTCGTAATATAGCCCGATGATTTTTCAAGAGTTAAATTAATATGGGCGGCAGGTGGATAAAAAAAACATACGCCTTTGCTATCTCTCTTCTGGTTTTTGGCCTTGCCATTATTGCCCTTTTTCCTGATTTTATGCCCTTTAACCACAAAATACCATCTGATTTTCCCCTTGAAGGGCACAAAGGCTTTGGAAGAATCCAGTGGCTTGACGCTCTTGCTTTTGAAACCATTTTTGACGCGACCATAAAGAGATTCGGCAAACCCCAGTTGCACAATCTCTATATTGGCGGGGGCTATCCCATAGCCGGGGACCTTAGGGACGGTACTTTTTCACCTTTAACCTGGGCGGCCGTCTTTTTAGATCCTCTTCCAAGAATGAAGCTGAAAATTCTTCTTGGATTTCTAACCGGTTTTTTGTCGGTTATCTTTCTTGTCAGAAGAAAATTTTCCATGGGGCTGACAGGAGCATTGTCAGCCGGGCTTATCTTTCTTGCCGGCCTTCGTTTCTGGCCGTCATTAATCGACTTTCCTCTTGACAGCCATATGCTTTTGGCTTTGCCGGCCTTTGTGATTTTATGGACAGGGCGGGGAAAGCTTAAAGATTCAATATTAGCGGGGCTTTTTATATCTCTCGCCTTTTTTCAGTCCGGCAATGGAATATTTGCGGTAGTCGCGGCATTTACCTTGACCGGATTCGCCCTGGCCCTGGGGAAAGATAAAAAAATAGAACACCCTCTTTTTACTGTTGGCGCGGCTCTATGTTTCGCGATGTTGTTTGGCGCTATAAAGCTCGCGCCCATGGCAGAGACCTTTGTATCATTCAGAGCATTCTGGGCCAGCCCCGTGGCGCCTACTTTACGAATCTCTCCTTTTTCTCATATTTACACCGGCGCCTTCTTTTACATTATGAAACTGATTCTGGCGGGAGTCTTAATATCCTTCTGGCTGGTGTCAAAGCCAAAAAAAACCGGGGGCGCCATCTGTGTAGGCATTTTCACTTTCCTGGTTCTTTTGCCCCAGTGGACGGTTTTGTCCAAGGGGCTTTTTGGCGATTCAAATCTCTTCGGGTTTATAGATTCCCCAGCCAGGTTTTTCTTTCCATTTCTAATCTTTTTTTATGCCCTTTCCGGCGCCCTTGTTATTAAATGGTTTAAGGAAAATTTATCATCCGGCAAAGTAAGGGTGGTCCTTTTCGGCATATTATTCTTTCTCCTGTTTATCGCCGGCGGTTATTCGGAAAAGACTGCCTGGCGCCCTGTGGCTAAACCCATCAACCTTGACCGCTTCGCCAAAACAGGCTCGTCAAGTCCGTTTTTCCAGGTGCGAACGCCTCATAAACGAATAGAACTGCCTCTTAGCGAAACAACCCACCCGGCCCTTTTATCTCCTTTGCATATTGGAGTTACCGACCCGCCATTGCTTTTTGCTTATAGAACCAGGGCGGTGCCAAAGGCCAGATTCAAGCCGAAGAAAATCGAGGCTGTCA
>CAYSHR010000213.1:0-6493 GCA_964430795.1 uncultured bacterium | reverse complement strand
ACAAAATATTCAGTTGCCATAACATTCTCCTTTTCCGGGCGATTCGCGAATCGCCTCTACATCCAGTTGGTTTAAAAAAAGACTGTAAAAGGAAAGAATTATTCGTCATCAACAACTTCCCCATCAATAAATTCGTCGACCGGATGACGAATAGCAAATGATGTAATCAGGTTTATGGCAAAGAATATTGTGCCGTCGGGTTATTGGCAACAGCGGTGCCCTGATTTGAATAATCTTTCCAACCATGTTATATATTTCTCACATAACTTTTCTCCTTTTTCCTATGGGAGCATTATCATGAGTGAAATATCCAGACGCGGGTTTTTGAAGACAACCGCCGCCGCCGCGGGAATAGCGGCTGCCGGCTCAGTTATCCCCGGAGCTTGGCTGAGGATTGCCAATGCCGACGCCCCTGACTATTTCCTGAAAGAATTCGGAATAACTGATGGGATTTCAGGGAGAGTTCTTGCTAATGCCCTGGGGAAAGGCGGCGACTTTGCTGATCTATTTTTTGAGCACACCATCAGCAATTGGGTGATTCTGGAAGACGGCATAGTCAATCGAGCATACGGAAACATCAAATTGGGCGTGGGAATAAGAACAGTCAAGGGCGACCAGGTAGGCTACGGATTTACCCAGGAGCTTACCGAGGAATCCATGCTTGCCGCGGCGGCAACCGCGGCCACAATCGCCGATTCAAACTCCGTAGCGCCGGCCAGAGAGTTTGTCATGTTAAAGACAAAAAACTATTATCCTTTGGCGCCTCTTCTCACAGATGTTCCCTTATCCTCCAAGCTGCCTGTTGTACAAGGGTTGAATGACAAATGTTTCGCCCTTTCGGACCTGGTGGTTAAAGTAAAAGCCGGCTTTCATGACAGCCAGAAAAGAATAATGGTGGTAACAAGTGACGGCGTTAAAACCCAGGACCTTCGGCCAAGAACTTATCTCTACGCTTCTGTAGTGGCTGAAAAGAACGGTAAAAGAGAGAAGGGCTGGTGGAACCTTGGAGGCAGAAGAGATTTTTCCTTTTACACAAAAGAGACCATCGATTCCATCGCTAAAAGCGCGGTGGACAGGGCAATAGTATTATTCGACGCCAAACCGGCGCCCGCCGGAGAGATGCCGGTGGTCCTTGGTCCGGGAGTAACCGGGATTCTTTTGCATGAGGCCATTGGTCACGGCATGGAGGCCGATTTTAACAGGAAAAGGATTTCCACTTTCTCCACCATGCTTAACAGAAAAGTAGCCGAGCCTTTTGTGAATATCTACGACGACGGCACAATGCCCAGTCTTTTAGGCGCGCTGAATGTAGACGATGAGGGCACTCCAACCAAAAAGACGCCCCTTGTGGAAAAGGGAATTCTTACAAGCTATCTCCACGATAAAATCTCGGCGAAACATTATGGGATTAAGCCCACTGGAAATGGCAGAAGAGAAAGCTATGAGCATTATGTCATGCCAAGAATGCGCAATACTTATATGACCGCCGGCCCCGCCGAACTTGGTGACCTTATCAAGGAAGCAAAAAATGGAATCCTGGTCAAGGATGTAAGCAACGGGCAGGTCAAAATCGGCGAGGGAGATTACGCTTTCTATGTATCCGAAGGGCGACTAATCGAAAACGGAAAGCTCACCGCGCCCATCAAGGACATGAACATCATCGGCAATGGACCAAAAACCCTGGCCAATATTATAGGCGTGGCCAATGACTTTGAAATGTGCCTTAGTGGAACAGGACATTGCGGAAAAAACGGTCAGAGAGTTCCAGTGGGATTCGGGTTGCCAAGCTGCCTTATCAAATCGGTAACTGTTGGCGGCGTGTCCTGATAAAGCTATAACTCGACAAGGAGGGTGATAATGAATAAAGAAACACGAGACCTTGCCCAATGGTCCATTGATACAGTTAAAAGCGCCGGCGCCAATAATACCGGGGTTATTGTTTCAAAAGAGAGGTTTGTCCATATCACCTATAGAGACAATAAACCCGAAACCATAAAGGAAGCTGTTAAAAAAGGGCTTTATGTGGAGATTTACGTAGATGGCAGATATTCGGGCCAGAGCACATCCGACCTGAGAAAGGATTCCCTCAAAACTTTTCTTTCACAAGGGGTCCGGACAACGAAGCTTCTGGCGGAAGATAAATATAGAACTCTGCCCGACCCG
The DNA here is from genome assembly GCA_964430795.1 of uncultured bacterium. GTDB lineage: Bacteria > Lernaellota > Lernaellaia > JACKCT01 > CAYSHR01 > CAYSHR01. The sequence continues at coordinate 4,330 of CAYSHR010000213.1, read as the reverse complement.
AAATATTATAAAAACCGCGCTGCCACCGACCTGAAAATCAACGACAGCACCCAGCCTGATATCACTCCCGACCAGAGACACGCCAATATTAAAGCCATAGAAAAGGCCTGCCTTGAAAAGGGAGGGGATAAAGTTATCTCAGTTACAGCCGAATGCTATGACAACCGCTCGGAATTTGTCGCTTTTACCTCCAACGGTTTTTCAGGTGAAAGGCAGGACACTGTTTTCTGGAGCGGCGCGGACATGTCAATTCAGGGCAAGGGAGATCGCAAGCCAAGTGGATGGAATTATGTGGCTTCCAGGCTAAAGTCGGGACTGCCCTCTCCTGAAAATATCGGAGAAACCGCCGCGATTAGAACCATGGACCTTCTTGGCGCGAAAAAAATAAAAACCGAAACTCTGCCGGTTGTCATTGAAAACAGAAATGTATCGAGAATTTTAGGCGGATTTCTCGCGGCAATGAGCGGCGCCAACATCCAACAGAAAAGATCATTTCTGGCAAAGATGAAGGGCAAGCAAGTCGGCTCCGAGCTCTTTTCCCTTGTTGACGACCCCTTTGTCATAAGCGGTCTTGGAAGCCGGCTTTTTGACAATGACGGCATGTCGTCCAACAAGCAAACCATGATTGCCCAGGGCATCCTGAAGGAGTTCTATATAGACTGGTATTACAGCCAAAAACTCGGTGTGGAGCCCACCACCGGGGGAAGTTCAAATCTCATTATTCCACCTGGAAAACGATCGGTGAAACAGATCATGAAAGACCTGGGGCGAGGGGTTTACATTTCAGCCTTTTTGGGAGGCAACTCAAATTCAACTACAGGTGATTTTTCCGTGGGAATTATCGGGCATCTTTTTGAAAACGGAAAGCCGACTCAAGCCATCGCTGAAATGAACATCGCGGACAATCATCTTAAGTTCTGGAACAAGCTTATCGAGGTGGCCAACGACCCGTGGATTTACAGCTCAAGACGAATGCCCAGCCTTGTTTTTGAAGATGTTGTTGTTTCAGGCGCTTAGAGAGACAGACCTGGGCGCTGATAGGAGAGTGACAAACGGCAACTGACTACCAACCATGACAAAGATATTGCCTGCTTGGATCATTGTCCTCCTTTTTTGCCAAATTGAATAACTGGATTTTTTGTGATATCTTTAATCCTGTGATTTACTATTAATCTCGAAAAGAAACATTCGGAGAAAATCATGAAAAACCAAAATTTAGTCTTTTTAGCTTTAACAGTTCTTCTTCTCTCTTTTTCAATCATATTTATGGCCGGCTGCGGCGATGACGATGATGATGATGACGACGATAAGGTTGACCAGGACGTTGACGTGATCTTTGATGAGGATGGATTACAGGGCGCTGATGAAGGCGGTCCATTAGGCGCCGGCGTCTGCACTGAAGATGATTGCCTGGCAATGCTGACTTTTATGGACGAATGCCACATGTTCAATTGCCAGGATGAAAACCAGCAAACGATTCCCTGTGTTGGACTCCTTGATCATTGCGTGGCGTGCGGCGGCAACTGGGCGGTTAATCTAGGCTGTTATGAGGAATTTAATCAGCCGAATCAATGCTTCAATTACGTTATCTGCTGCGCTGGAGAAAAGGAAATAATTCGCTGATTTTGGGCACGGCATGTCCCGCATGAACAGTTAGCAGTGGGCGGTCAGTGGCGTGGGTCATCTCGAAAATGGGTGGCGTAGGTCACCGGCGAGCCGCCGGCACCAATAAGCTTGCCCACGTTTTTACGCCACCCATACGTTTTGTCATTCGCAATTATATTCCTCGAACCTGGACGTTAGCCACAAATTCTCTTGCCGCTTCGGCCATCTCTTTCAGTTTATCGGGCAAATACGGTCCTGTTGTTTTCAGTTTTTCATCCAGAGTGACCTTGTTTGAAAATTGCTGGAGCCTGAAGGATTTGGCGCCTTTTATCATTCTCGCGATGGAGATCACATCCTCTTTATCAACAAATCCAGGCGCCACCGTGGTTCGAAATTCGTATTCAATATCTGAAGCCAGGATAATATCAACAGTTCTTTTTATCCTGGTCACGTCGATTAATTTGCCGGCGGCCTTCTCATATTTATCCAGGGAACTCTTAATATCCATGGCCACAAAGTCAACCAGCTCTTCGTTTATAAGTCTCTCCACTACTCCTGGTTTGTATCCGTTTGTATCCACTTTTGTGGCTAAATTCATCTCCTTGACTGATTTTAAGAATTCGGGTAGGTCATTTAATAAAGTGGGTTCTCCACCTGTAATGGAGACTCCGTCAATAAAGTTCTTTCTATCTGACAAAAGGGCGTAGATATCCTTGGACGAGGCGGGCTCAAGAGTTTTTGAAGGAAAAACAAGCTCCGGATTTTGACAGTAAGGACAAAGGAAATTACATCCGGGCGTGAATAACACCGTGGCTATTCGCCCAGGAAAATCAATCAGGGAGACTCCCTGATAACCAACAATTTTTATCATAAACCTTAACCCAATGGCAGAATTAACATGCCTGAAGTATACCCTAAATTCCTTCAGCGGGCAAGGTTTGCCTTTATTCTAAAGAGCTTCCCGTATCTCCTGGTCGCACTCTGTTTTTGCGGAATTTTCGAATTTATTAAAGGAAGACATATTGAATTTATAGGTCTTTCTGTTTGAATATTCGGCGGTTTTACCTTTGTTCCACTGCTGAACCGGCCTGTAGTAACCAACAATCCTGCTATAAACCTCTGTTTTCCGATCGCACGCCATATTAACCTCCAAATTACTTATGCAAAATATCCCATAATCGGGACAATATATAATATTATGATCTGTCCAGTTGAATGGGCTCATGAGTGGCGCCGTTTTCAAAGGGGCAGGTAAAATGCTCTCCGGGCAGATATCCATGTTCAGGGCATATGGAGAATGTTGGTGTAATAGTGTAATAAGGGAGGTGGAAATTCTCCGCGATTTTCCTTACCAATGCCTTGCATGACTCGATATCGCCTATCTTTTCACCAATAAATCCATGGAGAACCGTTCCACCGGTATACATGGTCTGAAGCTGGTCCTGGTGAACAAGGGCCTGGAAAAGATCTTCTGTATATTCCACCGGCAGATGGGTGGAATTGGTGTAATAAGGTTCTTCTTTGCCTTGAGTGAATATATTCTCAAAATTCTTTTTATCGTTTTTGGCCAATCTGTAGGTTGTGCCCTCCCCTGGAGTGGCTTCCAGGTTGAAAAGATTTCCAGTACTCTGCTGGAATTCAATCAGCTTATCGTTCATATGGTCAAGGGTACGCCGGGCAAGGTCAACGCCTTGCTCGCTTGCGATATCCTGGCCAAAAAAGTTGATGAGCCCTTCATTCATACCGATAAGGCCGATGGTTGAGAAGTGGTTATCCCAATAACCGGGATCCCTGCTATCTTTTCTTTTCCGCATTTTCACACCGGAAAGATAATATTTTGAATAGGGATAAAGGCCGTCATTGGTAAAGTCCTCAAGAACGCCTCTCTTTACCTCGAGACTGTCCTTTGCTTTTTCCATAAGCTCGTCAATTCGGGAGAACCACTGCTGTTCATCATCGGATTCAAATCCAACTCTGGGCATATTAAGGGTGACAACGCCTATGGAGCCTGTAAGAGGGTTGGCGCCGAAGAGCCCACCGCCCCGCTTCTTGAGACTCTTCTTTTGTTTCTCAACTTCTTCTGTTTCACTTACCATCCCCAAGGCTCTGAGTTGGCGATTATCAAGGCGCAGCCTGCAACACATGGATCGGGCGTCCTCGGGGTCCAGGTCGGATTTGATGAAGTGTGAGAAGTAGGGCACGCCGTACATGGCGGTCATCTCCCATAAGGAATCGAGGTTTCGGTTATCCCAGTCAAATTCCTTTGTGATATTGTATGTGGGAATGGGGAAGGTAAAGATGCGCCCTCTGGCGTCTCCCTCCATCATTACCTCGCAGTATGCCCTGTTCACCATATCCATCTCGTCCTGGAACTCACTGTAAACAGCGCCGCAATCGTGGGGCAGGCCGCCTATAATGATATTCTCATTGGCGTAATAGCTCGGGCAGACAAGGTCCATGGTTATGTTTGTAAAGGGAGTTTGGAATCCCACCCTTGTGGGAATGTTCATGTTGAACACAAATTCCTGCATGCTCTGTTTTACCTGGGCATATGTAAGCTTATCCATGGCGATAAAGGGCGCCAGAAGGGTATCGAAGTTGGCAAAAGCCTGGGCGCCGGCGCTTTCGCCCTGCATTGTATAGAAAAAATTGACGATCTGGCCAAGAGCGCTGCGAAAATGCTTGGCCGGACTCGATTCAACTTTGCCAAAGGCGCCTCTAAAGC
>CAYSHR010000212.1:0-6519 GCA_964430795.1 uncultured bacterium | reverse complement strand
AACCACAATACCAGGAACTCTATGATCTTCTTCGGCACAACTACCATCCTGATGAAAGTCTTTTGCATAACTGTTCGAGCGAGGATTTTGGGGCGCCATATCTCCTTGAGCTTGATCCGACCGACTATTTGTTGCCTGAGGGCTTAACCCGAACTTTACCCCTTAGGTTCAGATTATGGGACTCTTGTCATTGGCCCAATGATTATGAACAGGACAATACTTACCTCGATTTTACCGTAGAGGCGGCAAAGTAGGTGAGCAACAAAAATTTGACCATGATATACTTACAAAACTGATGATAACCGCCGTCAACTGACCGGCTTCATACAGATATTGGAAATCGCGATTTACCCCCTGACGTTCTTTGGGTCCAGCCTGTCTCTTAGACCGTCCCCGAGGAAATTAAACGCCAGCACTGTTATCATAACCATCAGGCCGGGGAATATGGACATGTGGGGCGCGAAGAGAAGGTAGTCAACGCCGCTGTTTAGCATGCCGCCCCACGTTGGTATGTCCTGGGGGCCAAGTCCCAAAAATGAGAGGGATGATTCAGCCAGTATTGTGGTGGCGATTCCGAAGGTGGCCTGGACAATAACCGGGGCCAGAATATTGGGCAGCACGTGCCTGGTGATTACGCGAAAGGGCGCCGCGCCTGAAGCTTTGGCCGCGAGAATATATTCCCGCTCTCTGACCGATAATATCTGCCCTCTGACTAACCTGGCGAATCCCACCCAGCCAAGGGCGCACAGGGCGAAAATCACATTTAGAAGACTCGGCCCTAAAATTCCCGCGATGGCGATGGCCAGTAAAATTCCCGGAAAAGCCAGAAGAACGTCCACCACGCGCATGATTACCGTGTCCACCGCGCCGCCGAAATATCCAGCCAGAGAGCCGATAAAAACGCCGACAATAACAGAAATAAAAACCACGACAAAGCCCACCAGGATCGACGCTCTGGCGCCCCATATCAGTCGCGACAATATATCTCTGCCAAGTTCATCACGGCCCATGGGATGGCTAAGGCCGGGCTTTTCAAGATCGTGATCCAGGTCCGGGGTTATTGGGTCGGCCGGCGCTATCCACGGCGCGAATATGGCGCATAAAACAAGGATGCCCACAATTACCGCCCCAATTATGGAAAGGCTGTTTTTCATCGGCCGTACCTCACCCTGGGGTCAACAAGGGCATAAGAGATATCCGCTACAAGATTTACAAGAATGTAACCCATGCTGATGTAGAGAACGCATCCCTGAACCAACGGATAATCCCTGCTCTGGATAGCTTGAATAAAGAGGGTTCCAAGGCCGGGCCAGTCAAAAACCGTCTCTGTAATTATGGCGCCGGACAATAAAGCGCCGAATTGTAAAGCCGCCACTGTTATAATTGGAATCAGCGCGTTTTTTAAAACATGCCTTAGAATTACCGAGGTCTCAGGCAGCCCTTTTGCCCGGGCGGTGATTACAAAATCCTCCCCCAATACCTCAAGAACAGAGCTCCTGGTAATCCGGGAGAGCATTGCCGCCATGGCTGTTCCAAGGGTAATGGCCGGCAAAATCAGAGACTCGATGCCTCCTCTTCCTGAAACCGGAAACCAGTCAAGGTGAATGGAGAAAAGGAGTATGAGCAAAGGGCCAAGCCAGAAGTTGGGCATGGCCACGCCTAAAAAGGCGAGAAACATGCTGATGTTGTCAAAAAGAGAATATTGCTTAATGGCGGCGAAAATCCCAATGGGAATGGCGAGAAATATGGCGACTATCATTGAGGCGACGGCCAACTCGACAGTGGCCGGAAGACGCTTTGAGATTATCTTGGTAACATCGGTGTTATAAGAGAAACTCTTTCCCAGGTCGCCGGTGAAAAGGCCGTAGATAAAAGCGCCGTATTGGATGGCCAGAGGTTTGTCAAGACCAAGATTTCGTCGAAGCTCCTCTCTGTCGGCAGCCTGGGCCGTCTCGCCAAGCATCACCTCCACAGGGTCGCCGGGGATCATGTGGAGAAAGAAAAAAACCAGGGTTGCGACCCCAAGAAATGTGGGAACGAGAACAAGAAATCTTCTGGCTATATATCGACCCATCTAACCTCTGGGAAACAACCGGTTTGTAAAAAAAATTGCCTTATTAGAAATGACATACTTCATAAAAGGGGGCAAGGGAGAAATCGACAGGTCGAGATATTTGGAAAGGTGCAAAAATAAAGAAGCCGGTCATTTGCCGGCGGTTATCATCAATTTTTCAAGGACATCATGATTAATTGAAATTTTACTCGCTTTACGTAATCTGTTTGTGCGCTGCTTAAATTTATCAAGAGCTTTTGAGTAAGCGAGGCGCCTTTTTTCAATAAAATAACCATCACGAAAACGAGCGTCTCCATAATCATTTTCATAAGCCTCATCAGAAGCCTCACCCTGACCAACCATCACCTTATTCATGATTTTCTTAAGCAACCGATTGACTGCTTCATCCCCAGTGATGGAGGGTGAATCTTTTTCCGCTTCCTGGCGAACAAGCTCAACATCAATCAAGTCGCCAAGCACTTTTTCTTTTAGTTCTCTAAAACTGATCGCTTCGGCTTTTGGTCCTACTAAAAGCAACGCTCTTTTCAAGTCATCTTCAAAGATCGACACGTTATTGACGCCAGCTATAACCTCTCCGGCATGCATAGACGGCACGCTCTCTATTCCTGTATCGGCAGTATCAATAAAATAGAAATACGCCAGCAAAGCCACACTGCCTATTATGATGAAAAATATTTTCTTTCGGTGAAACATTAGCTTATCTGAAGAAACGGATGGTTCCATTTAAAAACCGCACCCGCAATCATCGTCTGTATCGTCAAAAGCATACCCGCCTATGAGTTCAATTTGGCACTCTTGCTTTAGATGCTTTTTAATTGAACCGCAAATTTTTTCAGGTTCCCGATACATATCATCGGATAAATAATCCAAATCACCTTCATAGCAGCTATAAGTATTGCCCATGCTTTTTCCAACTTGCACAATAATACACTGCCAGTTGTCATTCTCATTGCAATACGACTCCGCGCCCTCTCTTGAAAGCTCCTCTCCATTATTTACAATACTAAAGCCGCAAGAATTATAAGTAGTCCCGATTGCATCTTTGCAACGGCTTTCCACGCAGCTTTCATCGCAGCATTTGCCCAGTTCTTCTTGGACAGCGACTTCATTTTGACTCAATGTCATATCGTCCGCACGGCTTAAAATCGCAGCGGTAAAAAGAAGAACTAATATGGTTGCCAAAGAAATTATGATAGAAGTTCGTTTCATTTGGAACTCCCCCTTAACTTATAGAAAAGATAATCAGGGTCGTCGGAATCACATTGACAACGCCCTGGACCTACCTGATCGCTACAAGGAGCGCAATCAAAGTCATCTCTATCTCCATCTTCCCAGAAATAGGTAATATAGAGGTTTCGTTGGCTGCCGATTGGCCACATAAGCACATTGGTAATCGTCAATTCATAACTCGCGCTGGTGGCAAAATTGAGAAACTCGGTATTGTTGGAGTCGAGTATAATTTGCATTTTATGGTCTTTGTAAATTGGAGCGGTTGTCTGGTAAGAGTTTGCAGTGTAGGTGAGACTTGGGTTATCTGTGTTTTGAAGAGTCATGGTGAATCTTGGCATTATTCCCCCAATTTCAACTTGAGGCTCATACCACCATACAACTATCTTGATAATATCAACGTCGCCTGGAATTGGATTGGATGTGGCAAAGGGGCCAATATCCAGATTCAGAGAGGTGCCTTGATAAAAGACATTTTTATAGGTTCTATACGACCAGGGCGTGTCCAACCCATGAGAGTTGGGCAACCTCATGCGAAGCCGGCCCGCGCCATTTACACTGTCAAAGAAACCCGTGCTTGTTGTTTCAGTTCTGTCGCCAAAGTTGATTATGTTTGCGATCAGGCGACCGGGATCATTGACAATGCCGGTTCCATATCGATGAATAAAATAGTCCTTTAATACAGCGGCGGCGCCTGCCACTACCGGTGAACAGGCGCTTGTACCGCCAAGAGGACTTGAACCAAAGGGAGATGTGCAATCGAAAAATCTCTGGGAATCATAAAATTTTGGAAGACACGCGATTTCCGTTGAAGCTAAAATATCAGGTTTAACCCGGTAATCATAAGTCCTTCCTCTTGAACTGTATACCGCTACTTCCAGGGAGCCATAAAAATCATTATAAGGATCGTCTCTATAACCATTGTATGCGCCAACCGCCAATGCACTGGCCGCGCTTGCAGGAGAACCGATGCCGCGGACCCAATCATAGCCGGTAGGAATATAATTGCAATCTTCACGATTATTGCCGGCGGAAGTCACTGTTAGAATACCATTTAAATATGCGGAATTAACAGCCTTTGATTCGTCATCTTGTCCTCTGGCTCTTTCATAAGTAGGGCAATCGTTATCTTGTGAATGGTCATAAGAACCATAGGAATAGTTAAGGATGTCAAGGCTTACACCTACCGCCTGTTCAACGGCTTTTATAAATAAAACCGTTTTGTCTGCATGATTCAATGTAGCAATTCCTACCTTTGGAGCTATTCCAGTTTTGGCTTTATACTCATCCGGTTGAACCAGCCAACATTGACCTTCCATGCAGTCGGCCGCGATTATTCCCAATACTGATGTAGCGTGAAGACCTTCATCAATATCAAGGGGGTATTCGCGAAGACAATAATCCCGATGCCCATGGGAGCATTCGCCATATTGGTTTGGAGGACCGCATCCACTATCCGGTTCCTGGGTCCAATCATCACAATAATCTCCATATTGAGACACACCGTAGCAATTGCAATTGAAAGTCCCCCAAACTCGACTGTTACTATGATTCGCGTCTCCAAAAAACGCGTCATGCTCAGTCTCAAAAAATTCACCTTCAATTACTCCAACGGTTATTTGGCTAGGTCCAAACAGTTCCCCTGTGGCTCTTCCGCCATCGTAACCATTTACGCGGAACATCTCTGACTGGGTAATATTTCGGGCGTAACTGGGTTTGATGACAACCGATTCTGCAACGGATTGAATTGATTTGAATATCTTTTCAACTCCCCCAAAAGAAGCAATTTTATCCACAACCGAGGCTTTTACCTCCGCGTAGATAAAATTGCCAATCCAGAACTGCATGATATTCACTGATTCTTCATTTAGCAAAAGTTCAACAAGAGGCGCCTGAGAGGTCGCCATATATGCTCTTCGATCTTCGATTGCTAGAAGTCTTTCCATCTCATATTCAAAAATCAGGGAGGGTAGCTTTGTTTGAAGGGCAAGGTCAACGCGAGGAAGGCGCAATTATGGGTTGTCAGTCAATTCAATTATTATTTCGATGAAATCATCCGGGTCGCTTTGGTCAAGTTGTTGCTGAAGCAATGGCGTTACAACATAGTCTGGTTTATCTGACTGGGGTATAACGCCGAAGTCGGAAACTAATCTGCCAATAGTTTCTTCATCCACATTCATTGATCGTAATAACGCTTCAAATTCTTCCCCATTCTCAAGATGTATTGCGTTTGATGGAGCCATGGCGACAAAAGACCGATACCCGAATTCCTCATCCTTATTATTTAGGCTGTCGCTTCCAATAATCTCAAGATAGAGTACGTCATTCGGACCTGCCATATTATCGTTATTGAGAAATATAACTTTCCCTTCATTATCGATTATCCATGGAGGGCCTATGGTGCTTTCTGAAAAAAGCCCACCCTCATTGTCGAATATTTTTTCTGAATAGTAGACGCTATTTTGGGAGTATACATTCGGCTCCGGATTTTCTAAAGGATTACTTGCTTTTACATAAGAAGGAAGTGATAAAGCAGTAAAGCACAACAAAAGAAATAATGCTAACTTATTTGGTACCCATTTCCCAGGGGGGGGTATTTCATTTCTTTTTCTCCTATATTCAACTGGTAAAAAATATTCTATATTTTACCTATGAAAAATAATGGCATACTTGGCAAGTGAAATACCAGCAATTGTTTTGAAATGGACTTTTGAAGGACCCCATCAGAGTGAGCAATTTGTGATGGGGAAAGGTCTTATAATCTGGTAACTTGCATAATCAGAAACGCCTTGACACTCATAAAGGGCCATGCTAATTAACACGCAGCGTCAAAGCCCTAAGGAGCGTTTTATGAGCCGGCCCAAAATAATCAAGCGCTATCAGAATCGAAAGCTTTACGACACCCGGTCCAGCAGGTACGTCACCCTTGACGACATCGCGATCATGATAAAAAACGGCGACGACATCAAAGTCATTGACAATCGCACCAAAGAGGACCTTACCGGAATCACCCTCACCCAGATTATTTATGAGGAAGAGAAGAAGCAGAGGAGCATCCTGCCCCTGGATGCTTTGAAAAAGCTTATCCGGACCAGCGGCGAGGGGATCAGCGATCTGGCTGGTCGAATAATTCAACCCAGCATCTCATCAATCCAGACCGCCCGGGACGACTTTGAAAAAATCATAAGCCGGTTAATAAAGAAGGGCGACCTTGGCAA
>CAYSHR010000211.1:0-6529 GCA_964430795.1 uncultured bacterium | reverse complement strand
GAAGATAAGGAGACCGGGGTTTTTGAAAGATCGGCAATCCAGAAACGGATTTTCCCGTCAGTTCCAGGACCCTTCATAGAGGATGGCAGGCGAGCGGAAATAGTTAGATCCTCTCCAACCAGCCGACCGTCTAATTCGATTGAGGTTTTTGCCGGCAAAGGAGCTCTCCAACTCTTGGCAAAGACGCTTGTGGCCAATGGAATTACCATTAATAGACAGAGAAGCCCAATCAGCCGCCCCATTGATATCTTTTTTTCTCCACTATTTATCACCATAACAAATCTCCATTTTCACCTGTATAAAAGGTGTATTGATTTTAGTCGCTTTAGTTCAATGACACCCGGTTCCTTAAATTGGTTCCGGAAAAATAGCCGGTGCCGGACCTAAGGATATTTGACAACCCCGTTTATGCCCGATAGATTTCTATCCATGATAATCCTTTTTGGAGATTTCTCATGAATAAAAGCTTACTCTTTAAAACAATTCTGATTTTCTTTGTCTTCTTCATGTTTCTATTTTCCTGCCAATCTACCGATAAGGTTGAAGTAGGGCAATTCAATAATATAAAAAAAATCTCTCTATCCGATGGGGAGAAAGAATATCTTTTAATATCAGCTCGAAAAATGCTGGAGGGAAAACAGGTCCTTGCTGAAAAAGATAAGCATCCCTCTTTGTTCGAAGAATCAGATCGTGGTATTTTCATAACTGCCGCCAGGACCAATGAGAACGCCCTTTGCTCCTTTGGGTATGGAAAAAATCTCTTTTTTGCCCTGGAAAACGCCGCGGATAATCTGATGCGGTTAATCAAAGATGAAAACCTGGCTAAAGTAAGAATTCGAGTCGATATTGTAAGTGAGACCACCGGTGCGAAAACGTACAAAGTAGGTGATAAATTCAAGACAAAACCAAGAGATGTAAAGGGCGTGATTTTTTATACCGACCCTCCTGTCGCATTGCTTCCTGATGAGATAATCATGCGTAATATTATCGATCACAAAGATCGTTTTTATTATAAAAGACTTAAAAACGTTTTCAATGACAGGATAATGGGAAAATCAATTCTCGGGCATTTCAAAGAAGGAAAGGAAATAAGTTATTCTCTTTTTAAAAGGATTTCTTTTATGGAATCCAAGGATGGGAAAAGCCTTCTCCCCTTACTTAACGGGCGCCGGACAAATTTCAGCGTAGATGCCAAAAGCCTTCTTGACGCCTCAATTGCCGCCGGTGAATATCTCAAAAAGAACATTCGGGAAAATGGTCGTTTCAACTATAAATACTATCCTCATATGGAACGGGTAAGCGATAGCTATAATTTGTTAAGGCACGCGGGCACTGCTTACGCCATGACTGAGCTTTATGAAATAACCGGGGATGACAGGCTTCTTGATAAAATCAAACTGGCACACAAATACCTTCTTGCCCGAATGTCAGGACCATCCGCCGCGAGCAAGGCAAAAGGCGCCGTATTTAAAGCTCTGGTTGAGCCAAATGGAAAAGAGGCAAAGGCCGGAGGCGCGGGGCTTTGCATAATCGCCCTGGCCAAATACACAACAGTTACCGGCGACAAGCAACATATTCCCATCATGCAGGCTCTGGCAAAATTTATTTTGCATCAGACAGAAGATAACGGGCATCTAATAGCCAAGTATTATTTCAACCCTACAGGTAAGGAAAAGCCCTTTGAGTCCATCTATTATCCAGGTGAATGCGTCCTTGCCCTTACCCGCCTCTATCAGATTGACGGCAACAAAACATGGATAAAAACAGCCGAGAAGCTAGTGGATTACATGGTTTATATCAGGGACAAATCTCTCTCTATAGACAAATTGCCCCACGATCATTGGCTTTCCATAGGCATGGCTGATCTTTACCCCATTACAAAAAACCCCGATCATAAAAAGCATGTTTACAATATCGGCCAATCCATTTTTAACAAGATGAGGAAAAAGGGATCCCGCGCTGACTGGACAGGCAGCTTTTACACTCCTCCCAGATCGACTCCTTCGGCCACAAGAAACGAAGGTACTATCGCTCTCTATTTCCTGGCAAAAAGTCAGGATGATCCCACCGGCGCCTTTTATAAAACAGCTTTAAAAATAGCCGGTTTTCATAGAAGAATGCAGATTGACTCGATATCGGGAATGTTCCTCAAGCACCCTGAAAAAGCTATTGGCGGTTTTACTAGAAGTTTCGTCAACCCTGAAATTCAGATCGACTACGTTCAGCACAACATCTCAGCCATGTTGGGATTATGGAAAATTCAGATAGAAAAACAGGGCAGGAGCATCGAGCCCCTGCTTCTTGGCAAACTGAAACATACAAAGACCGGCGGTGATTCAAAGGAAGCAAAACCAGCCGCCTGATTTAATGGCCGGCTAAACTCTTTATATGTCTTTCATATTCCCAAATGGCTTTTCCCATCTCACCGTCGAAGATGATCTGCCCATGGCTTAGAATTATCCCTCTTTGGCAAAGTCCTTTTAAAACTTTTGGAGTATGAGAGACCATCAGCATGGTGGCGCCCCTTTTCCTTTTCTCTTGCAGAGCTTTGTAGCATTTAGCCTGAAACCCCGCGTCGCCGACAGCTACGCCCTCGTCTAGAAGAATGATATCCACATCCGAATGGATAGCCACGCTAAACCCCAGCCTCATGTACATGCCCGATGAATAATGGCGAAGGGGGCTGTCAATGAAGCGGCCAAGCTCAGAAAAATCGATTATGCTTTGCAGTTTTTTTTGTGTAACCTCTTTTTTTTGCCCCAAAAGCGCGGCGTTTAAAAATATATTCTCAATGCCTGTAAGGTCCAGTGAGAAACCGGCGCCGAGTTCTAAAAGGGCGGCGATCTTTCCTGAAACCCGGACATGCCCGGCGCTTGGATCAAACACTCCGGCGATAAGTTTCAGCAAAGTGCTTTTTCCGCTGCCGTTCCGCCCCATAATCGCCACAGACTCACCGTGCATAACTTTCAGGTCCAGTGACTTTATCGCCGGAAATACCTCGGCATGTTCTCCCCCTTTGATCCTGGATATTAGCGCTCCTTTAATAGAATTGCTTCTCTGTAAAAAAACGCGGTAATTAAGAAACGCGCTCTCCACCTCTATAATCGGCGAATTTTTCTCCATCAAAGTTCCTTGGCAAATATACCCTGTTTATTTGTAAAAACCCTGCCGCCTATTCTCCACGCCAGAAAGGTCCAAAGCAACACAAAACACCAACTCTCAAAGGGTGCCTGAGCGCTTTTTAAAAGAAGCCCTCTATACAAAATCACAAAATGGCTCATGGGATTTATCTTCAGAATCAGAACGATCCAACTATCCTCCTTTGTAAAAAGGGAGAAGCTATAAAAAACCGGGGTGAGATAGAAAAGAAAAGTCAACGCCACATCCAGAATTTGCCCAACATCTCTAAAGAAAACATTCAGCGCGCTCAATAACTGGATCAACCCGAAAAGAAATATGCCATTAAGAAGCAAAAGGAAAGGCAGAAGAAATACCGAACTGGAGATGTAAACATCAGGATGAATAAAAATATAAATGACAAGCAATCCAAGAGCCAGAACAAAATGTATAAAATTGGCAATCATTGTTGATAATGGCAAAACCGCCCTGTCAAAAGAAACCTGCCTGACAATCCCGCCGTTTGCGACAATGGAATCTTTTCCCCCGTGGCATGTAGAGCTAAAAAAAACCCAGGGCAGATATCCGGTCAGGAAATAAATATGATAGGGCAATTCCATTCCCGTCAATCTGGGAAACCGGGAAAATATCAATGAAAAAACCAGCATCATCAATATGGGATTTGCCAAAGACCAGCCTAAACCCAGCAGGGACCTCTTGTATCTTAGACGGATATCCTTTTTGACCAATTCAATCAGAAGATTAAAAAAGCCCGAATCACGGATTTTCATTAAACAATTACCGAAAAAAGGGTTATGGATATAATTTTCTTGTGGGTTAAAGCCATGGCTTTGGCAAATTCAATCTTATTTTTTTCCGATGACAGAAGCCATTTAACACTGTTTAAAGCAAGAAACAAAGCGCTCTTAAAAAATATCATTCCTTTTACAAGTAATGTGGCCACCGGCCCGAAATATTTTCGCGAAAAATAAATCTGGCTCGCCCTGTAGGCAACCATGGCGTCCACCTGATGTCTTTTTGCGCACTGACCGCCAATATGAAAAACCGGCGCGCCCGGTAGATAAAAAACCTGAAACCCGGCGTCCCGGATTCTTCTGCACCAGTCAATATCCTCAAAATAGAGAAAGAACTTTTCATCGAGAAGGCCGGCTTTTCGCCACGCCTCTTTTTTCACAAGCATGCACGAACCCGACACCCAGTCCACCTGTTTGGTCTCAAAGCTATTTATACCGAAAAGCTTATTACCCATCACATGCTTTATATCAAGGGCAAGGTGGCGTGCTTTTCTACCAATCTCCCTTCCCATTCCGGGAAACTTCCCCCAGGTCAATTGCACTTTCTCATCCCGACCCAAATGCTTCACGCCCACAACACCGCCATCAGGGTTGTTTTTGAGAAACTCCACCATGGCGTCAAGAGTCCCCGGAAAAAGTTCGGCGTCAGGGTTCAGGAGCAGGGCGAAATCCGTTTCACATTTCATTAGCGCCCTGTTTACCGCCGTTGAAAAGCCCAAATTTTTTTTAAGGCAAATAACTTTAACCAGGGGAAATTTTTCTTCCAGATATTTTACCCAGCCGTCTTTGGAATTATTGTCAACAACAACAACGTCGTATTTTACTTTTGGCGCGTACTCAAAGATTGATTTCAGGCAGTTTTTGAGGAGGTCGGTAGTATTATAGTTCACGATAATTATCGTAACTTCCATATTCATTTAACCAAACTCCTCAATGACCGCATCGCCTTTAACACTTCCGGCTTTTATCTCTTTTCGTTTGTCATTCATCCTCATCAGGTTCTTAATAAATATATTATTCCCTCTGGCGAATCCGGGAATGGTCAGGGTTTTATAAATAAGCCTCCCAACCTCATGGGCAATTTTTGAATAGGAGATTTTATTCAGGTTCGGATGGTTTTTAATCACGCAAAAATATCGATTTATAAAAGCCTGAGCCTGAATTGAAACGGCTCTTGATTGAGGGTTTTTTCTGTCGTGAACAACAATGCTTTTGGGAACAAACAGAAATGAATAACCAAAGTTTCTCGCCCTCCACGCCAGATCAACATCCTCGTAATAGGCAAAAAAATCCTCATCAAATATTTCGCCGGCGACTTTCAACTTTTCAAGATGACTTTTTCTAAATATCGCGCAGGCGCCGCTTGGCCCAAAGTAATTTTTGCCCTTGTCATATTGACCCAGATCATATTCCCCCTGCCCTTTGTCAAAAGGACTAAAGTTTTCAAGGGAAAGAACCATGCCCGCTGAATCGAGCACTTTTTCGCCCTTTGGCCCTTTTACGGATCGAATGAGTTTTGGACCCGCCCCCGCGATATTCTCCGGCGCCTTCAAAAGACCGCGGACCAATTCTTCCACCGCGCCGGACTCTACAAAGGCGTCGGGGTTCAGAAAAAGAATTAAGTCGCTATGGCTTTTGGCCGCGCCCTGATTGCACCCGGCTGAAAAACCGATATTTTCATTATTCACGATCAATTCAACATCAGGAAAAGCCGATATTTTCGCGGCGGAATCATCAACAGAAGCATTGTCAATACATATAATTTCCGCGAAACCTTGAGGCAGCTTCATAAGCGGGGCAAGACACCCTTCTATCTCAGCCCCGCTGTTATAACTTATGATAATAATAGTAACCGTCGTCATGAGCGTTCCCACAAAACAGGAAATTTTCGTTTATATTTTCACAACCCTCTGATTTGGACAATGAAAATATATCAAAGGCCTTTACAAATGCCCATACCGTGCTTAAATTTCTTCAAATTGAGGGCAAATATCCCTTTTTCTTTTCCAACAGTACAGGGCGTCTTTGATACCAGTTGAAATAATGACTTTTTCCTTCAGGAGGAAATATGAGCAAAGCCAGAACGAGAAAATTTAAAACCGAAATGACCCAGCTTATGGAAATCATTATCCACTCTCTATATTCAAATAAGGAGATATTTTTAAGAGAGCTTATAAGCAATGGGGTGGATGCCATAGATAAAGTTCGCTTTGAGAGCTTGACCAACCCTGATGTTCTTGAACAGAACAACGATTGGAAAATCAAGATCATTCCTGACAAAGAAAAAAATACCCTAACCATTTCGGATAATGGCGTGGGAATGTCTTTCGAATCCATCAATGACCAGCTTGGAACCATAGCCAAGTCCGGCACAGCCGAGTTTCTGGAAAAGCTCAAGGAAGCAAAACAGGCTGACAGGCCCGAGCTTATCGGCCAATTCGGGGTCGGATTTTACTCCTCCTTTATGGTGGCGGACAAAGTCACAGTAATATCCAGGACGGCGGGAGATAAAACAGAGGGAGTCAAGTGGGAGTCGGATGGGAAGGGAACCTATACGATTGAACAGATCGAGAAGGAAAAACGGGGCGCCGACGTAA
>CAYSHR010000210.1:0-6529 GCA_964430795.1 uncultured bacterium | reverse complement strand
CCTTATTTATTTTTAAAAATCTTAAAAAAATAAATAAGGTTTAGTATTTTAAAAATCCAAACCCGTATCAAATATCGACGGTAAATTAAGAATAACAGAGAATACGACATTTGCAAGAATATTTTAGAAATCCAGAGGGGGAGTTTTTAAAGGATTTATTTTCTTTGAAAAATTCCCTGTTGCGGTTAAACTGTGGCGGAATTTAAACTCAAGGATAAGACAGAAACATGCCGTCTCTTATCAATACACTGTTTCTCGTGATTTTCGCTCTTGTGGCCTTTGCCAACATTACCGGATTATTGAAGTTCGCCTTTAAAGACAATGAAGTAATAAGTCTACTGCATAAAATGACAGGGCCGGTGGTCAACCTTCTTTACCTTATTGTATTCATTACCTCCACACTTCTTGTCCCAAAAATGTTTGTCCTGGGGAAAACATTACTGTTTATTCTCCTTGTATATGCGGGGCTGGTTACAGGGAATTTTAAAGACAAGCCTGGAATAATCATTGTTCACAGAGTCCTGGGCATATTAACCTTGGCGATTTCCACAGGATTATTGGTAATGATGTTTCTAAAAAGGTAGACGGTGAACTTTTGATTTTCAACTCCTTTTCATTGACAATTGTACGGTGGATTTGCTATTTTTTTAACGATTTACATGGAAAATAATAGTTTGGTACGCCCATTAGTTGGAGAACCTGGATGCAAACTCAAGAAAATCGGCGAAGAAAGTTTTTTATTGATAGAAGGCTTCAAGGAAAGCTAATCAGCTTTGCGGCCTTATCCGTAGTCCTGATGGTAATAATTGTTCTGGCGGCTACAATATTGTTTAAGCCGGACTTTAAAGCCGGGGACACGGAAGTAAGCCCCGCTGTTGATTTTGCCAAAGGAGTCACTCGCGTCGCTCTTGTATTGACAGTGGCTGTAATAGTAATTCTGTTTTTTACAATCTATTACGGCGTTAGAGTCACCCATAGAATTGTCGGACCCATTGTAGCTTTTAACCGGCACCTCAATTATATTTCAGAGGGAAACTACTCAAGGGACCTTACCCTTAGAGAAAAGGATGAATTTAAAAGCCTGGCCCTTGTCTTCAACAAAACCCAGGGTGTGCTTAAAAGAAGGGCGGAGCAAAATATTGAAACCGGCCTCAAAGCACAGCAGAACCTGGAAGATCTTGGCAAGATACTCAAAACAACCGATTTTAACAAAGAAGACGCTCTTGGCATGATAGGCGGCCTTAAAGACGGGTTAGGCGACCTTTGCCGGGAAAATGAAAAGCTGGTGGAAAAGAGATAAAGATTGCCGGCCATCCGGCCTTGAACCAACAGCCTTAAAGGCTTGGATAAACTTGGATAATAAAGAAGAAATCAGCTTTTTAAGAAAAGCTCTATTCTGGACGCCGGCCTTAATTGTTCTGATTTTTTGTTTTGTATTATTCTTATACGGACTTTACAGCAAAGACAAAAACGGGATTCTTGTAGAGGACGCTCTTACATTCGACAAGGGTTATTTTTCTCAAAGGTTGGTCAACCAGTGGAAAACGGTAGACGCCCAACTCGATGATTGCAGAAGTATGGGGGTTGTTTTAAGGCAAATCGAGGAAAAAGTTCATTACAATGTCAGATTAGTTCTGGTTATTCCCCAGGAAAATGGTGATAATTTCGTGATGGTAAGCGACGCCGGCATATGCTGGGTCAATGGACAAGCCGGGCGCCCAAAGCTTTTTGATGAAAAATGGTATAAAAAAATATTCGATGAAAATCGAATTACTGGAGAAAAGCCCGCCTTTCCCCTCTCCGGCGTCGGTGGAAAATGGGATATTCGATTGGTTAAGGATAGATCACAATTATGGGGCGTAATGCTCATTGAGCAATACGGCGAATAGTAGAGAGCCTTGTGGGAAAAAGGAAAGATTCTTCATTTGTTTCACTATTTAAAAATGATGCCATATGGTGGAAACTCTCCACCTGTTTTATTTTAAGGAGAAGATTGTGGATATCAACACGATAGACCCTAATCTTGAGAATCTGGCCACCAATACAATAAGAATGCTTTCGGTTGACGCCATTGAAAAAGCCAATTCCGGCCATCCGGGCATGCCCATGGGCGCCGCTGATATAGCCATGGTGTTATGGGCAAGATTTTTAAGATTTGACCCCGAAGACCCGAACTGGGAAGGAAGAGATCGTTTTGTTTTATCCGCCGGGCACGGGTCAATGCTCCAATACTCTCTATTACATCTTTTCGGATTTGATCTGCCCATTGAGGAACTAAAAAAGTTTCGCCGGCTAAACAGCAAAACTCCCGGCCATCCCGAATATGGTCTAACTCCTGGAGTGGAACTGACCACCGGACCTCTTGGACAGGGATTCGCCAACGGCGTGGGAATGGCTCTGGCCTCCAAACTGGTTCAGGCCCGGTTTGAGAAAGATGGATTTTGCCCTATTGGCCGGAGAGTTTTCGGCATCGTTTCCGATGGCGATCTAATGGAAGGCATCAGCTATGAAGCCGCTGCCATTGCCGGACACTGGAAGCTGGGCAACCTTGTTTATCTATATGACTCGAACGGCATTACAATCGAAGGCGGCACCGACCTTGCCTTTAGCGAGGACATAAAAACCAGGTATAAAGCCGCCGGATGGGACGTTCACATTGTAGCTGACGGGCACAACCACGAATCCATAGCCGACGCGATTTCAAATTCGCTGGGGGTCCAAGACAAGCCCAGCCTAATTATTTGCCGCACCCATATCGCCTATGGCAGCCCAAACAAACAGGACACATCCGATAGTCATGGCGCGCCCCTTGGCCCTGATGAAGTAGACGGGACTAAGGATGCCCTGGGATGGCCAAAGGCGCCCAAGTTCCATGTTCCAAAAGAGGTTTCGGCGCTATTTTTAGAAATATCCTATAGAAAAACCAACCAGAGAAAAGCATGGGACAAAAAGCACACCGGCTGGAAAAACTCCAATCCCGAACTCGGATCCCAATGGAAAAAGTGGACAAGCAACGATTTGCCTGATGATCTACTTGAGGCGATGACGAAACGGTTGCCCGACTCCGCGGCAGCCACCAGAGCTCTTTCAGGGGCTGTTCTTCAGGCGGCGTCAGCCGGCGTGTCCAATCTGTTTGGCGGCAGCGCCGACCTCTCGCCTTCAAACAAAACCATGATAGCCGACCGGAAGGCTATTCGCCCTGGGGATTTTTCCGGCAAAAACATACATTTTGGAATCAGGGAGCACGCCATGGGCGCTATCGCCAACGGCATGGCCTTGTCCGGCTGTGTGCGCCCCTACACCGGCACATTTCTTGTCTTTGCCGATTATATGCGCCCGGCAATTCGAATGGCTGCCCTGATGAAATTGCCGGTAATCTTTGTTTTTACTCACGACTCTTTCTGGGTTGGAGAGGACGGCCCCACCCATCAGCCGGTGGAGCATACAGCCTCTTTGAGGTTGATTCCCAATCTCAATGTTTATCGCCCTTGCGATGGAGAAGAAACCGCCATGGCCTGGGACCTGGCTTTAAGACGCGAGGACGGTCCTTCGGCCATTGTCCTGACAAGGCAAAAGCTCGATCCGGTTGGAAGAGTCAAAGAATATTCTCCCAAAGAGGCGGCAAAGGGCGGCTACGTTGTCAGCGACGCCAAATCCCCGGATTGCGAAAATGTCTTTCTTGCCTCAGGCTCTGAAGTTTCCATGTGCGCCCAAGCACAAAAGCTTCTTTTGGGAAAAGGGATTGACGCGAAAGTGATTTCCGTCCTCTGCCTAGAGTCTTTTCTGAAACAGCCGGAAGAATATATCGCCCAAACCATTGGCGAAAAAGCGAAAAACGTCTTCTGGGTCGAAGCCGGATTCGATCCACATGGTTTCAAGTTCACAAAGGGCAAGGGATTCGTTTACGGCCTGAAGGACTATGGAACTTCTGCACCGGGCAAAGTTCTCTCCGAACATTTCGGTTTTACGCCAGAGACTTTCGCCGATAAGGTTGTTGACGCGCTGAAGTAGAAAACCTTATTTTGTCACTTGCAAGGCATCATTTACTTTCCTTAGTTGAACACTTTCTGAATTCCTATACAATATGCCAAAACTTATAGAGAATAAATTTCATAAAAATGTTTCTGAAAAATTTGTAGGGGTTAGTCAATGGCCTTAACAAGTCCATGTGAAGCCAGTAGTTCCAGAACCTCAATACAGATCCAAGCCGGTATTCTCAGGAGTTCTGAAATGTCAAGAAGGTCATTATCACCATCAGCATAAGCCAGTACATTAAGGAGCAGTTCTACATCTTGGTAGACCGCTTTCTTGCGAATGGTTGGAAACAAGCCATACTTGTCGAGCTTCGGCTCACAAAAATGGACCGATTGAAAGTGCCGGTTTTTTTCGAGCAAGAGTAGAATTTTTTCATAAGCCTGGAACGCTTCATGCAAACCTTTGGGGCTTATCAGGGTAAGATCGTCCAATGACGTATGGTATTCCGGGTAGGTGCAATATTTGCTGCGCATTACCGACGCGACAGGAAGATCAATATGTGGGCTGCAGTATTGTCGCTCATCACTTCCTCTTTGTAAAAAGCTGTATTTAATATAATCGGGAGCAAAATGGTCAAGAACATGGCAAGCGGCACGGTCGGCAAGGGTGTTGCCGCGTCGTGAAGGCAAAAAGGACCAGGCTCTTTCGTCGCCAACGCATGTGACATTGTAACCCGCGATAGTTCTCGCTTTCATGGCCTCGAGGTTTCGGCTCAAGTAAACGATGGAGCCTATGGTCTCAGGCAAGAAAACGATTCGATAGGTGTAGCGTCGATCCCGCATTCTTAACAGCCTTTGCGTCAGGCCTGTGGTCACTACCGGACCTGATAGTTCGTTGTTAGCCATAGAGGGGTGACAGATATATGTTGAAAGCAGTATTTCCTGCTTCTCAATTCCGGGAAGAATAATTTCGCCATAGGTCAAGTACCCTTTTTCAAGTCTGGAACGCACTACCGCATGGTAATGGCCTGGTTTTAAACCTTGCAATCTGTTGTGTTCAAGGCAGAATCCCCAACGACGCTTGTAATAGCTGGTCTTGTAGGGTATGGCGTTGGGCATTTCCGGCAGGCTGAATAGATGCTTTTTCAGTTCTTCCAGGTCCAACTCTATATCAACCGGTTCCGAATAGCCCAGCACATGAAGATTATTCTTTTGAAAATCAATCACACGGTCGCCGTGCTCATCAAGGACATAGGCGTCCTGGATGTTCCACTCATCAGGCACAACCCAGTCAAATGCTTTAGCTCCTGACGGGACTTCGTGGATTGTTAGTTCGGGAAGCAGCGACTGGAGATATTTCAGAGTATCACGAATGCCGTTTCCGGTAATGCTGCGGCACAGAGGAAATAGGTCTGATACCCATTGATACATCTTTTCCGCTATAAGTTGGGTCATTCGCCCTCTTTTTTAATCCGATAGAGCAAACCTTCGGCAAGATCGGATTTTATAATTTCGCTGACAGCGTCAAACATGGCGGTGGAGCTAATAACGCGAAGACCGGTTTTTACTCCCGGTCGGTCACCTGAATACAGACCTTTTTCCCACAATATCTCGCCCATCGGGTCAACGTGAGTTGTGACGCCCATTTCCAGGTCGCGAACGAACATTCCAAAGGTCTCATCTTTTGTACGTCCTTCATCTGTCGTATAGGGGGCTGTGAAAGTTTTGTGATAACGGTAAGGCACTTCATGCATTTCTTCTATGTAGTGATAGAAGGTCATGCTGCTTTGATCCGGCAGGTCAAGAACTGCGATCTTTCCTTCCATCTCTCGCAGCATGGCGAAGGGGGAATCATCGCCATAGCCGCTGAAATTCCTAACATTGCGAAAACGTTTAGCAAGTAGACCAATTGCGGCAAAGCTATAGATCGGGTGGCCGGTTCGAACGGCTCTGGGATGAAGTCTTCCCGCTTCGGTTATTACACCCATGTGAGATGGCGTTGAGCGGATATCGAAGTGGACTCCCCTGGCATAATCAAAGTTAAACAAAGGTAGTAACAAAGTGCCCTGTTCCTTATCAACCGCAAGCAGGAAACTGAGTAAAAGATCAGCCACAGTGAAATCAGAATTGCTTTTTATTGCATGGCGCAACGTTCTAGAGGCTGAGGAATGGAGCAATAACAGATCTCCAGGAGAAATTCCACTTGCCCGCCATTGTTGGGACATTCTGTGGATGACATCTATTTTACTTGGCATTCAAAGCCTCATCTTGTTTTGTTTCCAACGGTAACTATGAAATAATTTAATACTTCATTTCCAAGTTTCAATTTCCTCATAGACAACATACCATTATTCCCCCTTTTCTTGAAGCGCATAGGGTTTAAAAAAGTGGATAGGAGTAAAAAATCTAATAAACGTTCTGATATTTTTTCTGATCATATAACCAAAAAAGAAAGATAAACGACGTAAGCGGGGATGCGCTTTTATGAAAAGGTTGCCTACATATATCTAAAAATTTTTTATATATAGACAAAAATAATTATATTCATGCAATAA
>CAYSHR010000209.1:0-6569 GCA_964430795.1 uncultured bacterium | reverse complement strand
GAAGAAGCACATAAAGCATTTCATCATTTAATCCCGGCTTTATCCTCCATATTTCCAAATTTTCAGGGCTGTATAGTATGGACTTTTTCTCTTTTGTTTCAGAAAGATCGAATATAACAATTCGGCCTTTGTTTTCAGCAATAACCATAAAGTTATTTTTAAGGAAAAAAACTTGATGAATACCATCATTTTTTTCAGGAAAAAATTCATTGGAAAAAAGAAAAGAACTCCTGAATTCCATTTTTTGAAGATCAACAGTGGATAGAATTCCTTCATCTCCATTATAGATGTAGGCAACATTTAAATTCCAATCAAAGGAAGCCTCATCCCAACGAATACCTGGATTCATTATTCCAGCCATTCTCCATGTGCCGTCAACTAATTTAAAATGAATAAGAAGGTAGCCGGCGTTGACATAGATTTCGTTTTTGCCAGGTACTTTCTCGATCTGATATCCACGAAGATCGTAAATGGTTTCCGCTTTTACTTTCGCCAATACGCTATTGGAAAGGTCTTTCTTGTCCCCTATCAATTGAGGCTGAGAAAGAAAATATAAAATCGGCATAAGGCAGGATATCCCAAGCAATGGCAGTCGCCATATTTTCCATAAGCGGGATGGAAACAAGCCGGCCATCACGTTCCACCATAAAATTGGAAACGCCATATTTATTAAAAAAAGAAAATACCACCACCTTGTTTTTTGATATTGAAAAAAACAATCCGCGGCATGAACACCGAGGATTAAAGACAGGGCGGCCGCGCTTTTGAGATAAAGTTCTTTATCAAACAAAGGAGCCGCGTCTTTGACAAAGGGATTTCCAGCCTTAAAAAGCAAAAATGGGATATAGATTAACGCCAAAAATGAGATAGCAAAAAAAGCCAAAAAACCAAGTGTTGGAAGCCATTTGCTGATTTTTGAATATCTGGAATCTTTCCCGGGCAAAGGCAAAAACACTGAAAATACAAAAAGAAGAAAAGTGCCGAGAAAGATATATAAAAGCCAATCGTAATAGGCAAAATTGTAAATTAACTCCCTCTCCTCCATCTCCAATATTTTTCTAACCAGAGGATTGAGCCGTGTTTGCTGAAAAATAACGCATAGGGCAAGAAGCAAACCTGACAACAGTAATAGGGCAAAATATCTTTCTGGTCTTCCTAGGTGCTCAAAGTTTTTGAAAGTTTTTAAAAGCTCCAATGATTCCTCATCAAAAGTAATTTTCTAGTAACTTTTTCCATTTAAAACGGGCTTACCCACCTGCCCCACCTTAACCTGAAATAGCCACCAAGAATCAAATAAGAAAAAACCCCGTTGATAAACGAGATTACAATCGACAGGGCAAATAAAGCCAGAAAAGCTCCAAGATACCTGTTAATGGAAAGAATCCTGGAAGTTAAATCGAAATTCATCAATTGGGCAATGATGTTTCCCAACAAAAGTAGAATGAAAATAGTGAAAAAACCAACCGCGCCACCCTTTAAATCACCAAAACTCGGTGCCATGTGAGAAGTAACACAGAAGGCTATGTAGATAAAAATCCAGAATCGATAATGAAGGAAGTTTTCAACAACTAAGATAGCTTTTAGAGTATGGGCCGCGGTTAAAGCAAAAACCCTTAGCTGGTCCAGGATCATTTTTTCAACGATGTAATCATCAGCGCCCTTAATTAAGGGCGCGAAAACAGCCTCACTGTTGGGTACAAGAAAATAGAGAGCCGCGAAAATCACAAAGGACCCTGTAATTAATGGACCTATGCCGATAAAGAATCTTCCGATTTGATGCAGAAGATTTTTAGGGTTATATGAATGATCCACATATCCCAAAGTTCCTGTTTCCTGATCAGGCTCAAAAAATTTTATACTCTTAATTTTATGAAAAAATACCAGTGCGAAAAGAGCGTGCCCTGCCTCATGTACGGGAGTGCCAAGCCACGCCGTCCATAGAATTCCTTTCCAGCCAACGGTCTTGGCATAAACATTCAAGGTAAACTTTTCAAGGCTGTGGAGAATCATGCTAAGTATAAAAAATATTCCCAAGACCCCCAACGTCTGGGAAAAAACAAGGAACAAAATTATCTTCAAGGAGTCCAGTATTTTTAGAAGGGCATCCATCTTTTATTCGCCTTGACAAAAGAGTATGAAATTTATCTTATAATCCAAAGGACTTTTTTGCGAGGACGATTATCGGCCGAAAATATCTTTTTTTTAGGGAGATGGTCAATGACTTTAGCGCGTCGGGCAATCCCGGCAATATTGATTTTTCTTTTCTGCATGGTTCCCACGGTTTACTCAAGTAGTCTGGGGGAGAAAGCTGATGACTACCAGGCAAACCTTACTGCCAATCACAGGCCGGGCCTGGGCGCGGTTTTAACAGTGGAATATGAAGAGGACGAAAGAATAAACGTTGATTGCTATCACTATCAGGGGGATAGCACAATCTGGACCGGAATGTATCTGGGCAGCCAGGCTCTACGGTATATCATAACAGAGGAGGCCGGCGCCAATGACCAGATGATGGAGGTTGTGGAATATTTTAAAAACGCCATGGACATTACCGACACCCCTGGATATATCGGGCGATTTGCCGGACCGGATGTATTTCCATTTGTTTGCTCCAAGGAAAAATATGGCCCATATGGCGGCAAAGGTCCTGAAAAGGTTCTTGGAACCGGGGACTGGGCCGGCTATTACTGGTATGACGAAACCAGCAGGGATCAGTATTCGGGTTACATATGGGGGATGGGCTGGGCATACGACACTGTTGATGATGAGGCTACCAGAGAGATAATCAGGACCGACTTGGAAGAAGTGATGGTCATGCTCGCCGATAACCAGTGGCACATCACTGATCAAAATGGCCAATGGACAGGAAACGGCGCCCACTGGATCGGCCCTACTTTCAGACTGGCCTTTATTCTCGTTATTGCCCACGTTCTTGATAAAGCGGAATATTGGGAGCTTCTCGACCAGCAATATGAACTGTTAAAGCCCCTTCTCTGGATTGACACTTTCTCTTTTTACAATAGATACAAAGAATATTACGGAAATAACCTGAGACACCTTGCCTTTCAGTCGATTTTTCGTCTCTGGCCTGACAGAAAAAGACTGATGGAAATATGGGACATCTGGCAGTCGGCCAACCGTCCCTGGGTGGAATTTACATATAATCCCTGGTTTGACGCCGTACACATTACAGGGTGCAGAAGGCTTGGCCTTTGCGATGAGGATGAAGTAGCCGACATAGTCGCGGATTACGAGCTTATTCTCGGGCAATATTGGGATCCGCCAAGTTACAGGCGAGGCATAAGCTGCTCTGATATGCCCCTTGATCCAATCAGCACAAATCCCTTCTTTCAAAGTGTTTTCGGATTCACGCCTCAGACCCAAAGTCCCCGGGAACTTAACGACAGGCACTGGACGGATATGTATTGGCAAAGTGGGGGTGTGTTTGAAGCAAGTTGTGAGACCAGCGAAAACCGGAAATTTGTCGGCCCTGGCTGGGACTACATCCTCGCCTATTATTTAGGCGTTTATCATGGAATTCTTCCTGGAAACGGCCCTTGGAACGATCCTGGCTTCGTTGATGATCCCGATGACGACGATGATGACGATGACGATAATGACGATGATTTCCAGGATGATGACGTTGCCGAAGATGACGATGATAGCGCCGGAGATGATGACGACTCAATTCCCAAAGAATCGTCAGAAAAGAAAGAAGAGGGATGCTGTGGTTGATATTTCCTATTTTTATTGACCTTTCGACAAATTTTTTGTATATAAATGCCACTATGTTTTTTGGGTCATGTGTCCAATCCCGTTAAAACAAGAATATATGGAAATGGAATTCCAACCTAAATTTAAAATTGCGGCGAAACGCGACAAGAAAACCTATACCTTTTTAAAAGTAGGTCCGCCCTCCTTTTCTTTTTTATGATTTATTCCTTTTCAGAAAAATTAAGGAGCTAAAACTGATGAAAAAGTTTCCATTAATTGCCTTGTCATTTATTGTTTTATTTTCCATTTTCTCCATTGCTTTGGCAGAGGATAAGAATATTCGTTTAAAAAACCGAGTTTTTCTCCCAGAGAGAACCAATGATATAATCGCCGGCCTAAACAGTTTTTCCGGCCGTCACGTTATCATTCAACTCGATTTTACTCCAAATCACCCTCAGAGGATGGCTTTGGAGAAAAAAGGAATAAAGCTGTTAAAATCCATTTCCGGCAATGTCTGGCTCGCGTCTGTTGAAAAAAGAAACTTTGCTGATTCCAAATCACCTTTTCCAGTTAGATGGATAGGGCAGCTCCTGCCTTCTGACAAAATCACTAAGCAAATACAGCAAGGCGCCCTTTTACCCCATGCAAAATATAAAGGTGGCAGGCATGTGCTGGATATTGGAATGCACAAAGATGTTACTCGTGAAAGAGGCGATGAAATCCTGGCTTCAGTTGACGGCTCCGTACTTGATTATGCGGTTTCGTCCAATTCATATATGGTAGCTATGAAAACAGCCATGATCGAAACTCTGTCAAAAATCGATGAAGTAATGTTCATCGGCGAGGCCGGTGTTTCTTTGACGCCTACTTTGAACCTGGCCAAACCCGCTGTTGGCGGGGATTTAGCAAATGCCGCGCCTTACTCTGTTACCGGTAAAGGCATAACTGCCATGGTTCTTGACGGCGGCACTATTGCTACCGGAGCAAACGCTCACAAGGATTTGGCTGGTAGAGTGGCTGTCGCCGGATTCCCCATGCCTGATGTTATAGGCCACCCCACTCATGTCGGCTGCATTGTCGGTGGAGACGGCGCCGCCTCAAATGGAAAATATCAGGGTATGGCGCCCCAGGTTGATATTCTTACTACATCAATTATACCCGAACTTACCATGCCGCCAATGTATAACGCGCCGAGCAACATTGAAACGGCATACAAAACCGCGATTCAAACTCATGGTGTTACAGTGGCCAATAATTCCATTGGGTCCAATATCGCTCAATTCGGCACAATCTATTGTGATAAAGAGGGCGACTATGAGCGTTCCGCTCAGGTCATCGATTCCATAGCTAACGGTCTTTATGGAAATATTACTATCGTCTGGGCAAACGGCAATGAGCGTGAAAACAATGACGGCGCTTGTGGAAACGCTTATTTTACAACTGCGCCGCCTGCCACAGCAAAAAATACCATCACCGTTGGCGCGGTAAATAAAGAAGATTTATCCATGACTGAATTTTCAAGCTGGGGTCCTGTTGATGACGGAAGGCTCAGACCTGACGTGAGCGCTCCAGGATGCGCTTTAAACGGAACCTCCATAATGAGTTGCGCGGCGGGCATTACGGGAATGGGCAAGTCCTATGTAGGATTCTGCGGCACAAGCATGGCTTGTCCTGTAGTAACCGGTGGTGTTGCTCTATTACAGGAATACTGGGCAAAGCATAAAAGCGGAAACGACCCTTGGGGTTCCACAATGAAAGCCCTTGTAATCCATGGCGCCCAGGATGTCGGCGCCGATGGTCCTGATTATAAATTCGGTTATGGAACCCTGAATATTCCCGACACTCTGGACCTTGTTGATAACGCAGTTATCGTTGAGGAGAGTCTTGACCAGGGCGAAACATACTCAGTGACTTTGAAGGTGACCGGTGATTCTGTAAAAGTCACCCTTGTCTATTCCGATGCTCCAGCCGAACACCTTGCTGAAAAAGTTCTTGTAAATGACCTCAATCTTACCCTGGTATCGGATTCCGGTACGGAACATCCCTGGATTCTTGATCCTGAAAACCCCGCAAATGACGCTGTTAAGGGAACAAACAGCCTTGATCCGGCAGAGCAGGTTGAGTTTAATCCTGATACCGGCGTTGAGACAATTGAGGTTTTTGTAACCGCTGCCGAAGTCCCGGAAGGACCCCAGAATTTTTCATTGATAATAACCGGCCTTACCGATGAATCGGGCAACGATGATGATGATAGTCTCGATGACGACGATAGCGGCGATGACGATGACGATTCCGGCGCTGTGGATGATGACGATGATGATGACGGGTGCGGTTGTTAGCCGGCAACCCCATCTCATTCTTGACTTCCAATAACCATGGGCATATCTTGACATAATGGAAAACAAGTTACAAAAAATTGAGCTTTCCTTTGAGTATCCTGTTGTTTTTACAAAAAATGCTTTTGACGCGAAAAACCTTACTTTTCATGACCTGTTAAATCGTCTGGAACCTGATAGAAAACAGAGGTTTTTTGTATTTATCGACCAGGGGGTGGCCGGTTGTTGGCCCACCCTTGTAAGTGATATTGAAAACTATTCAAAATGTTTTTCCAAGAGTATCGAACTTGTTTCATCCCCGGAAATTGTTAAAGGAGGAGAAGAGGTAAAAAGCGATCCATCATGCATGAAGTTGGCGCGAAAAAGACTTTTCGAAAATCATATGGACCGTCAATCTCATGTTGTGATTATAGGCGGCGGCGCGGTTCTGGATATGGTTGGTTACGCGGCCGCTACAGTTCACCGAGGACTCAGAACGGTTCGCTTTCCCACTACGGTTCTTTCACAAAATGATTCGGG
>CAYSHR010000208.1:0-6629 GCA_964430795.1 uncultured bacterium | reverse complement strand
CCATTTTCCAGGCGTCATTATAGTTTTTCAACAGGCTCATGGCCTGCATGGCGCCTTCCATGGCGGGGGTATGGCCGGGTCTAAGCTTTAGAGACTGATGAAAATACTCCAAGCCTTTTTCCACCTCTCCAATAGAAACGTGATGATTGCCAAAGGAGACTTTTACTTCGTGGCCCGTGGGTCTTATCTTGTTGGCTTTTCGCAAATAGATAAGCCCTTTCTCCTTATCCTCTTTGTAAACAATGCTTCCCCAGTTCAGATTAGCCAGATAAGTCTCCGGATCGTTTTTTATAGCATCTTTCCACAAGGACTCGCTGTCATGCCACACCGCTATTCTTTCTGAACTGAGAAAGAAGAAGACGCCAAACAGAAGGGTGGTAAAAATAACGGCCGGATATTTTGTTCTTCCTTTTCCCTTTTCCATTATCCATGTCAACAAAAGGGCAAAGAGAATGGCAAAACCAAAAAAACCGGCATAGAAATACCTTTCAGCAAAAAGAGTCTGGAGAGGAATTAAATTTGAAAAAG
This sequence comes from uncultured bacterium, assembly GCA_964430795.1. Taxonomy (GTDB): domain Bacteria; phylum Lernaellota; class Lernaellaia; order JACKCT01; family CAYSHR01; genus CAYSHR01. The sequence goes on along the minus strand of CAYSHR010000208.1, from coordinate 6,101 downwards.
GAGCAAGGCCGATAAAGAACCAGCCAACCGCCACAAAGACCATGGGCGATTTTTTCCTGGCGATGACACCTGAAAAAGCAAATATCGCGAGAAAGATAAAGGCCAAAAGAGGCGCCCAAAGCACCTGGGAATAAATAGTCACCGATCTTGCCGGCGCCAGGCCGATAGGGAAAAAGGCGAGTCCAATGTACCTGCAAAAGGCGACAAGCATTGTTAAAACGGTTTCATACAATCCGCCCGCCGTGTATTGATCCACCCTGGAAAAACCCGGAATTATCATTTTGCGGACAACCAAATAGGAAAATGTCAGAAAAGAAGCCATTAAGAACGACAGGGCAAACCTCTTTTTCTCTCCCCAATCTTTTTTGGCAATAAAAAAAAGAAGCATAAGCAAAGGTACGGTAACCATCTCCTCGGAACCGGCAAGGCCCGCTGTCAGAAGTAGAATAAAGGCGACGAAAAGGCCGGCTCCTCCTCTTTTTTGGAAGGCTAGAAAAACCGCGAGAGCTCCGTAGCCAAAAATTGTTCCAAAAAGATCAAAGCCCGACGTAATCCACAATGCCCTTCCTGAATGTATAGGATGAATACCCGCGATCAATCCCGCTATAAGAGCTGGAAAAGCTTTGCCGGAAAGCTGATATACGATAATTGTAAAAATCAGCGTGACAGCCAGATGAAAGAAAAGGGTAACTAGGTGGTGAGCCTTTGAACTGTGCCCGTAAAGGCTGTAAACAACAGTATAAGCCGTGGCTCGCAATGGTCGATAGAGAAGGCTCTGGTCGGTTACGAAAAACCCGGGAATGTTTTTTATATCGGTGTGACTTGGGTCTCCAAGTACAAAGGCATAATCATCAAAAACAAACTCATTGTCTATTTTTTGAACATAAAGAAGGAGTGTGCAAAAAGCCACAATCAACAATGAAAGCTTTATTGTAAGCTTGGCCAAGGGCATTTTGCTTCCCGGGCTCAGGGACCCCATTCTCATTTGTCCTTTGTAACTCTTGTTTGCATTACGCGAAGAATCAAGTCTCTATTTTTCTGAAAAACCGGGTCGTCAGGATTCTTCTCCACCAGCCGGTCATATATTTCAAGGGATAGTTCCGCCTGCCCCGCTCTTGCCAAGGCATTGGCCAGGCCGACCCATGCCATTTGGTCTTCAGGAGAAATCATGGTAGCCAGATTATAACAATTAATTGCCTCTGTCGCCTTTTTTGCTATGACAAAATCATGCCCTCTAAGGGTAATCATATGGCTGGCTTTGTCCATGAGGGTTGTTGTATGGAAATCCCGATACAGCTTTGGATTGGGCATAAGATCAAGAGGGTATAAATCCCATAAGTATGATTCATGATCACAGTGGGGAGCCCTGTCGCCAAAGCGAAAGGCCATTGCGCAATGGTTCAAGCCAAAACGTTCTTTCAGGTCCATCATTGCCGCTGTGGCGGCGGGATTATTATCAAATACGTCAAAGAGGGAATAGACAGGGTATCCAAGCCATGCAAGGTGATCAATGGTGGAAAAGAATCTCTGGCTGGATCTTAGGTCAATGTATCTCGCCCTTGGCTCCGTGGTGCCGGAGGGAAGCTTTTCCTCCACTTCCCGGGCCAGCCACTGGGCCCTTGGAAAGAACGTCATGGTGGTCATTACAACAACATCTTCCCTGAACCTCTCAAACCGTTGCAAATACCAGAGAGGAAACACCGTGTTGTCGCCATTGGCGGTCAACACATATCCGGTTTCGGGAAACATTAGAACCGACTGAATATAGTCATAGCCGATCCTGTGTGAAGAAAGATCGTTTTTTCCGCTATTGGCCATGACCGGAAAAATGGCGATGGCCACGGCTAAAGAGGCCGCGATAAAATATTTGAGAAAATCCGACAGCCTTGATTTTTCCACCGCCCGTACAACCAGGTCCGCGAAAAAAGCCGCGAATATAAGAAAGGCCACAAAGCTGGATATCATATAACGAAGAACCTGATGAAATTCATAATCACCAATATAGCTTGTTCGAATCGCTATGTTCAAAAGAACAAGAAGAAGAAGGCCCATGGCCAATACCATATCCCGCTTAAAAGCAAAGGGTAGTCCAATCACTCCAATGACCGCTGTTACCGGACCGAATTCTGTAACCATGGCTTTTAGGATCACTCCGGTCATAAGTATTTTTTGGTCCAGGGGAGAGGTCATCATTTTGTGGGAATATTGTTTTTGGAAAAGAGCGTCACGAAGATTTTCAAGGCTCGCGAAGTCCATCCCCTTAAATGTGATAAAATTTATAAGCTCTTTGGAAAAAAGAACAAGGTCGACTCTTGGGTCGCCCCAGTTCAAAACCGGATCAGCCGCGGCTCTTATAGGCAGATAGGCATAAACTGTCAAGCCCAGAAGCCCCAGTCCACAGGCCGCCAGAACATCAACAACCCGGAGCTTTTTAAAATCCGCCACCATGGCCACAAAGGGCACAGCGCCAACCACAAGAAGAATTTCATGGTTCGCCATGCCTATTCCCATTAGAAGGGCAAGGATAAAAAGAATCCGCCTGTCATGATCTTTTCGCCACAGCATGGTCAGCCAGATAATGCCAATGGCAAAGCAGGTGTTTAGAGGGTAAGCCCGGATTTTTAACGACTGCTCCCAAAGAGTGAAACTCCCGGCAAGGCATATGGCAAAAGCAAAAGCCATAACAGATCGAGAAAAACGCCAAAGGAGAAACCTGTAGAGCAAAAAGCAAGCCAGAGCGCCGCTAAGAACCGAAAACAGGTTTCCTTTTAGCGCGCCATTGCCAAAAGGAAGACGGCATACAGCATGGGCCACTGTGGCAAGAAGAGGATAGCCTGGAACATGAGGAATGGACAATGTAGCCGCGGCCAGGTTTAATTCGCCGGAATCTCCCAGGTGAACAGTAGGGCATATGGTTACAAGATAAAGGAATAAAGGCAGGGCAAAAGAGGCAAAACCCAATATCCGCTTATGATTCATTTTCGAGTTCCTCTTCCCGCCTTTTTCCAAAAAAAATAAAAAGAGCAAAACCAACCGCGAATAAAACAGAGATGCCTTTGCCTACTTTACGAATGGGCGTATCCTTAAAAGCAACTGTTACGGTCCACTTGCCTTTTGGGACAAAAAGGCTAATTAAGCCGGACACGGGAGCGGGTTCAATTTTTAACTCTCTTTTGCCGGTTTTCGCGATCCATCCCGGGAAATAGAAAGGCTCCAGAAGGAGCTTTCCTCCTTTATCTGACTCGATGCTTAGAGTAATCGTTGAGGCTCTTTGAGATTTTTCCAGGATTCTCACGTTATCATCTAAAGATTTGGCGATAAAGCCGTGGTACTTTCCTCCGAAGTTTTTTACTGTTTTTGGAAGATAATCATCTTTTGACGTGGTGGTGGCCCCCATTCCCCTGATGTTTCTCAATGTCAGGATTTCCTCCGGTAAATAGGCCGATGGATGGGCAAGAGCCTTATGCATAGCCTCCCTGGTTGAAGCGAAAAGAATTTTATTGCTTTTTGCGTCATGGATGGCGTAGCGAGCTTTTACATAGTTGTGGGAGGTGATAATCGCGGCTATAACGATTACTATGGACAAGACAATAGTGAGTTTTTTTGTACTGTGATACTTCTCAAGCCAGCCCGGTATATAAGCGGTAAGAGCCGCGCCGGCAAAAGTGGCCAAAAGCAGAAACCGCCATGGAAATTGTACAAAGGAAAGTAGAGGAAGGTTTTCCCAGAAAATCGCGGTCGCTTTGTTTGTGAACAATAGGGAAACAAAAAACATCACAAAAAAAAGGACTAGGGCTTTCCATCTTTCGGTTGTCAAGAGACCCTTTCTTTTTTTAAAGAATAAAACAGCCAATATCAGGGAACTTAAAACGCAGGCCAGAAGGGTTAGCCCTACTTGCAGGCTAATAGTGTCGACAGGGCCGACCTTGGAGGATCCAAAGCCCCAATATGGAACAAAAAGCTGTTTCAGAAAAACAAAATGGTTGGAAAAATTGTAATCCCCACCGGTTAAACTCTCAGTGCTTTTAACAAGATTTTTCTCGCCGATTGCCGGAAGCCAGAACCAGGCGGACAGGCCCATGCCGGCGACAAGGGCGCCTAAAGTCCTTGCCAACCATTTTCTTTTCGAAACAAAAACGGCGAACAGAAAAAGAAAGGGCGCGGTTATCATGGAAGTAATATTATGGGTGGTTACAAGCAACGCCAGGAGAATGGCGACAAGAAAAAGCCCCCCTTTTTTACCATTGACGCCGGATAATATCAAAGACCGGAAAAGCCAGGGTAAAATCGCGAAGCAGGCAAATTCCGCTATCCCGGCCCTGACGTAAATATCCACAAGGAAATAGGGCGCCAGACCTAAAACAGCCGCGGCGGCGAGTCCTCCCCATTTTCCGCCCAGACAGGCGCCCAGTTGTTTCATGCCAAGAAGAGAAATAAAAATCAGAACCATATACCCTAATCGCAAAACCATGGTGGGACTGTTGGTAAAGGGTCTGAAAAATTCCAGAAAAACATAGGAGGCCGGTGCATAGAAAAGAAATATGGGGGAACCGTGACCAAGGTAGAAATCGGGAATCCACCTTGGGAAAAGTTCTCCCTGGATAACCTGGTTATGCCATACAATGTGGCGAATCATGTCGATATAGGATGAGTGCCCTGCTACTTGTCCATAGGAAAAAAAAGGATGAGCAATAAAAATAAAGAGTAAAACCATAGCACTGAGAATTATCAACTCTGTTTTGTTTTCATTTACCATAGGGAATCTTGTCAAGGGCGTTAATAATCCACTGCCTTTGAGGAAAATCGGGTTTCATTTCCAGCACTCTTTCAAGCTCAAATCCCGCCTCTGAGTACCTCTCCATATAGAGAAGGGCTTTTGCTCTATAATATAACAGATATGGATCCCGGCGAACCTTTGACGCCTTTTTATAATATTTCTGGGCCAGATCAAGGGCGTCCTTCTGAATAATTACCTTGCCTCCCAAAGTGTTTTCCGCGCCCCTCTCCATATAATAATTGCCAAGAACCTGGTATTTTATGCCTATGTCGGTTTTCGCGATATAAGGAACAATAAAGAGATATCCAAGAACAAAAAGAGTCAATGTGGCGAAATACCAGTTGGCGTTAAATATGGCGGATTTTCTCTTTTTTCTTTTACTTTTTCCGGTCTTTTTTCTTTCTCTCTTAATTTTCTTGGGAGAAACCGCGGCGCTGTTCAATTTGGAACCAATCTCCCGGTTCTCTTCCTGGAGGTTTGTCAATGGTGAAGGTCTTTTTTTGCCAAGGCCGGCAACCGGAAGCATAAGCCCCATGGCCGCCAAAAAAAGAAGAAACAGCAAAATTCCCGAAAGACCGATTATGGACTTTAAACCGTATCCTTTTGACATGACAGGGAAGGCGAACTCGAAGATGGGATTTAGAAGCCTGTCAGGCATGGTAGGATTAGCGAAAGTTCCAAAAGCGGTGATGATTACTGAGAAGGTTACAAAAGCGAGAAACGCCGATTTGGTTTTCCCACCAAGGCTCATGCCTCCGTAATAGGCGGCTAAAGCCAAAAAGGGCGTCATGGGTACAAGATGCCTTGGACCAAAGCTCATGGCGCCGCCGGGTTCCCAATATCCCGCGTTAAAGGCAAAGTATGATGCGATGATCAGGGTAAAAAGAATTCCCTCGACCCTCTGCCCTTTTCTGACGATCATGAATAGCAAACCCAAAACGGCAAAAAGAAGCCAGGGACCGGTAAAGAAAAGGCCGCTTGACGGTGAAAAGGTTATCTCATACAGGGCGCCCAGCTTTGGCGCGGAGATTCCGAAAAATCCCGACTCCATCTGCTTTGTGAAAATGTCGGAGCTTGGTGTAGCATAGGGCATTTTCAGCGGGTTGCCGAAGGTAAGCCAGTTGAAAAGAAGAATGGCGGTGGCGGGCAAGACCGCGCCAAACAGACCGAACAGGGCAATTCGCTTTATACTTCTTTCAAAAGTAAGATAATATAATCCCAGAAAAAGAGCGATAATAGCTGTTGGGTATTCGGTATATATAGCCATGCCGATTAAAAGCCCCGACAAAACCGGCATTGCCCAGGATTCTCTCTGCTCGGGTTC
>CAYSHR010000207.1:0-6630 GCA_964430795.1 uncultured bacterium | reverse complement strand
GCCAAAGCCATGGTCTGAGACGACTATAAGGTGAGCATTCTCTTTGTCGGCCATTTCGATGTAATCACCAAGGAAATCATCCATCAGCCTGTAGGATGAAAATACCCCGTCGCCCAGGTCGCCTATTCTCCCGGGTTTCTCCAAATGTTTGTCAGTGAGGTATCCCCACAGGCCATGCTGCACTCTGTCAGCGGCTACATAAACCGGAAAGAGAATGTCCACGGGGTATTTTTTTACAAGAGACAAAATATTTTTGTGCCTTGATCCGGCCATCTTTTCCATGTCCGAAAGGAATTCATCATTTTCCTTATACCAGTGGCACATTACGTCTATAACATAATCATCGAGCTCCTTTTCGAGTCCCTTGGGGTAGACGCCCTCTTTGATTGAAGGGGTGTGCATCCCGCTGATAAAGAAGCCATCCACTGGATCGGGAGGGTAGGAGATAGGCACATTTACGATGCCCATTTTTTTTTGATTGACCAGAAGTTCCCAGAAAGCCGGCCATGCTCTGTCTGATGAGTTTATAAGTTCAAAGTCATATTCGTCTTTGGTTCTGCAACCGAAGTCGTAGATTCCGTGGCGCCCTGCTCCTACTCCGGTGATGATGGACGCCCAGGCTTGTGGAGTAAGAGGGTGTATTGTGCTTCGCAGGTTTCCAAATGCCCCTTTATAGATCAAACGAGCGAAATTCGGCAGGTAGCCTTCAGATGCCCATTTTGTAACAAGGGCGGGTTCCGCGCCATCTATTCCTAATAAAATAAGTTCCAATTAGTCACACTCGTCTCTATTTGTTTTCTTCGGTTGGTTCCGAACTTCCTGATCCGTTTTCCTGCTCCGGGCCTGTATTATCCGTGGCGTCGGATTTGTCCGGCTTTTGGGATAAATAGGTTTCAAAGAATTTCGCCATCTTTGAATAGGCGTCAAGGCGGTTTTTCAGTTTTGCCAGCCCGTGCCCTTCATCTTCATAAAGCAGATATTCCACTTTGACACCGGCTTCTTTTGCTTTTTCAACAACCTGATCAGCCTCATATCTTGGCACTCTTGGATCATTTGCGCCTTGGATAACCATAAGAGCGCCCTTGATTTTATCGATTTTATGTATGGGGCTCAGGCGCGTCAGCAGTTCCTTGTCATACACAAGACTGCCATATTCAGCTTCTCGAATGGGTCTTCGGGAAGGGTGGGTCTTTTCAAGAAAAGTTACAAAGTCGCTGATTCCAACCACGCTCGCTCCAGCGGCAAATAGTTTGGGGTCTTCAGTAAGAAGGGCGAAAGTCATGTATCCCCCATAACTTCCACCAAAGACGCCGATTCTGGCCCTGTTGACATATTTGGTTCTGATTAACCATTTTACTCCCAGGCTGGCATCCTTTATCGCCTCAAAGCGGCCGCCTTTATTGTCAAGTTGGAGATACTCCTTGCCGTACCCCCTGCTTCCCCGCACATTGGGCGCCATTATGGCAAAGCCTCTGTTTATAAAATACTGAAACAGGGATGAGAAATCAGGTCGCTCCTGGCTTTCAGGCCCGCCATGCATATAAAGCAGGCAGGGCAGGGCGCCATCCTGTTTTGAGCCATGAGGACGATAAAGAAAAGCGGGAATCTCAAGACCACGGGAACCTACGTATTCCAGAAGGTGAGGCATGACAAAAGATTCAGGATCAATCCCCGAAGTGGAGCTTTTTGTCAGCCGCCTGAGCTTATCACTGCTTTTTTCGTAAATCCAGAGATCGGTATTATGGATAGGGCTTGAAAAAGTATAGAGAACCATAGCGCCGTCGTTTGAGATATCCAGGCTCTTGACAACTCCCTTTGGAACAGGGGGCTTTGCCCAGTATCTGTTTCTCTTTCGGTCAATAAGAACAAACTGGGAATAGCCCTTGGTGTTTAATGTGTAAGCCAGGACTCTGCCGTTTTTGGAGATGGTCAGGTTATGGGAATCCCAGGGCGCCGAGTCCATGGATTCCATGGTCCCCTTTTTCAATTTGAAGCGAAAAAGCTTGGTGAATGATTCAGCCTGGTCTGAAATCAAGTAGAAGAATTTGCGCCCGGATCTGTCAGTTGGCCAAACCACCTGGTCATAGGTTGCCCAGCCTTTATGGGGCGTTATCAATTTATGCTTGCCCGTTTTTACGTCAAGAAGATATAGATTGTTATTATAATTATTCTCCCATGTCGCGACCACAAGGCGGTCGCTTTTTGGAGACCAGGCCATTACCTGGTTCATTCCGTCAACTTTTCTGACAAGACGGTCTTCTTTTGTTTCCAGATTCATCACGTAAAAGTCAAAATATCCCTTGTCCCTCAGGTTGGCCGTATAAGCGATTTGAGCGCCATCAGGAGAAAAGAGAGGCATGTTAAATCGTCTATCAGAGGCGCCGGAGATTTTTTCCATATCAGCGCCATCCCCATTCATAAGATAAAGCTGATAATTTTCGTTGCCGTCATTGTCTTTGATGAATAATATCTGATCTTTGACCGGATTGTATGAAAAGTCCCTGACACGCCCTTCAAAGTTCGTAAGCTGCTCCGGGGCGCCGCCATTAATGGGAATCCTCCATATCTGATATGAACCGGATTGATTCGACAGATAAGCCACCCAGTTTTCATCTGGAGAAAATTTACCGTTTTTAGCGTATTTGATCCCAAGGTATTGCTCAATGGTGTAATCACAAAAGCCGGTTGTGGAAAATATCGCGAGTATCATTATTGTGAAGGTTACAGTTTTCGCCGAAAAGGTTCTCATCCCGTTCTCCTGAATTATTTAATCATATGCGGGATTATATACCTGGTAGAGGGTTTCGTATATAACATTTGGGAGATTTCCTTTTTCATTATTTTGTATCAAAAATTTGATTCACAACAGAATTCTGATGGAAAGGAAAATCTAAATTTATGAGCCGCCATTCACCTGTTTTTAAAAAGAACATGTAATAACAATAGGTTACGATAATATCAAATCAAATTGGCATGCTTAATGAATTGCTAAGCCCCATTGCTAAGCGGTCTGAATAATTTGAATCAGGTTGCTTTTAATTATAAATGGTCAAACATTTGGAGGTACGTTTTGAATAGTAAATTAATGCTTATGCTAGTCCTTATCTTCTCATTGACTCTTATTTCCGCGGTTCTTTTTTCAGGATGCGCATGCGATGACGATGATGATGACGACGACGACGACAAAGCCGATGATGATGATGACGACGACGATGATGATGCCGCAGACGATGATGATGCCGCAGACGATGATGACGACGACATGCCCCTTGAGTGTACAGCGGAAGATGTATGCCAGAAGGTTTTCGACTGCGGTAGAGTGGCCAGTGTACAGGAATGCCTGGACGATTTGATACCAGGCGAATTCTTCACGGATCCGGACCTTAACCACTGTGTCTGTGAAGCCGTGCTCGATCCTTCCTGTCCTCAGTTTGTGGATGAATGGTACATATGCGGCATGCCGCCTGTGATATAACCGAATAGTTGCTTTTCAAAAACCATCGGCCCTCCGAATCGGGGGGCCGATTTTCTTACAGGAACAATCTTAAAGTCAATTATATCGAAAAGAACGGACCTGCTCCGCGTATTTTCTCGCCCAACTGTTAAAGGGCTGAAGAACAGCGGCGCGATTAAAACACTCATATGCTCTATTCCAGTCCTTATCCTTTACGGCCGTCTTTCCGGCTTTGACTTTTTTCCCGGATAATATCCAAAGCATGGAATTGACCTCTTTGCTTTTTGGAAAATGTTTCCTTGCAAGAAGAAGGGCATCACCCGCCTGGTCCAATTTTCCTTCATCAATAAGTGAGCGGCTTTTCATTACAGCGCCGCGACAAATGCTGTTTTCAAAATCAGAATGGATCCTTTTTGGTTCATGACCTCCATAATATTCCATTGCCTGATCATATAGTTTGTAGGCGATTTCAATCCGTCCTTCTTTTGCCATGGCTATGGCAGACGCAAAGGTTCTCTTTCCAAGTTGGGCTGCCAGAGTATTGTCCACAGCCACCTGGCAAAACAGAGGAGCTTCCTCAAGCACTTCTTCGCTTCCATAGTCCAAAACCTGAAAAATCAGCCCATACAGCCCTCTTTTTATTTTTTTTGGAATCTTTACTTTTACCCACTCTCCAATAACCTGATTCTTTTCCCATTTGTCAGTGTGATAAAATCCCATTATAGGCTTGTAGGGTTTCAGCGCTATTCGTTCCCCGTCATCATTTTCAAGAAGAATTCTGAATTTCATTTCAGGTAGATTTTCCTCGGAATCTCTACGCCAGAAAAGACGAAGCCAAATTGACGATTTTTTGCGGCTTATATTCTGGTTGAGCTTGGCGTAAAGAAGGGTCATGCCCGGATCAAAGCTCTTTTGCCATGGGGAATAGGGGGCTTTAGGAAAGATGATCAGATCCTTTTTGACATAGTTGCCCCCAGGGGGTTTGCTCACCTTTTTATTTTCCGGAAGATAGAAATAGCTATCAATAAAATTCCGATTGTTCAAAAGGGTGGTGTCTCTCCCCCATTTTTTTCTTATATGAGCAAAGTCCGGCGGGTTTTCCCCAAGGACATATTCATCCATGAATTTAGCCAGCCTTTTTTTGTCGTTGAAGTGATGAGCTATAGGGACATTGCAAATTCGTCCCACGTCAATGATTTTCATTTTTGAAAACAGTGCGACAGAGCCCATGTCCATATCGAGAAAGGTTGCTTCATAATCCCCAAAACGGAGCTTTCTCATGGCTTTTCTAAAAAAATCGGTTCTGCGTTTAATGCCCATAATCCTGGCAGCGGGCTTTTTAGCATAGGTTCTGAAATTCTCCTTTGATGTGGGATAGAGGAGAAAAAAGCCTGATGTGAAAAAAACGGCTGAAATGGCTATTGCCGTAATATGCCTTGGCAGAGGCTTGAGTTTCTTTCCTGCCAAAAGAAAACAGCCCTGGATTATGCCTTCTATTCCCATGGCGGCAAGAAGAAAAAGAGGGGGGATTATGGGTGCGCAGAATCGCCAACCCCGCATCCAGTCTCCGTTTGCGTATATTGGAAAGAATATAGTAAAAGCCAGTATTGAAAGAAGGTAGATGGTTCTCCTTCTCCCCCCTTTGACTAAAAAGGCGAAGGGAATCAGAAGAAGAAGCCATTGGAGTTTATAAGCTTTGAAAAAGGAGATTACATATCTTACGCCATGGCTCTCTTTGGAAAATATCTCTCCCCATGACCTGGGCAGTAATTTTCCATAATAGGTATTTGGCAAGGGCCAGGCAAAGTAGATGTAGTGCCATATCTGATAGGCGGCCCAGGGTAAGAGAAAGGCCGCGATCCAGAAAACATCTCTTTTTGATATTTTTCTTTCAGGGATAACCACAGTTATCAAGCGATAACCCATGGCCAAAATAAAAAAGGCGATTCCCTCGGGCCGTGTGATTGAAAGAAGAAAAAATAAAAACGGCGATATAGGAAAAGCGGTGGTTCCCTTTTCGCATTCAACAAAAAGCCTGTAAGCGCTCGCGACAATAAGGAATATATAGAGAGATGATTCAAGGCCCGTCATGCTCCAGATTGCCAGGGCGCCGGAGGTGGCGACGAAAAAAGAAGCTCCGGCCATTGGCCATGAAAAACCATGCCTGTTTCCTTTTAAGGAAAACAGAGCGACAAATAAAATAGATAACGCGCCAAAAAAGTATCCCATCATTTTGCTGGATAAAAAAACATCAAGGCCAAGTAGGTTTCCCAAGGCAAGGAGAAACATCCAGCTTGGATTGGAGTATCCCTCGACTCTTTCCCCACCGGGGTAGAGGACAATTCCATAACCATCAGCCAGGTGATTGGCAAAGGCAAAGGTGATCCCCGCGTCATCCACCTCTTTCCCGGATACCATTTCACCCCAGTATAAAAACCGCCACACACCAATGGCGAGAAAAGCGAGCGTTACTATAAGAAAAAAGGCATTTATTCTCTTTGTGTATACATAGGGCGGCAAATTAATTTCCAATTAGGCGATCAAGGATTATCGCGGTTCTGTATGGTAAAGGCAGATCCTCGATTGATTTTGGCAAAAAATAATGAACCATTTTGGTTTTCGATCCGGGAGGCAAATTGAACTTGCTTCCCCACTCACTTAACACCACAAAAACAGGCGCCTCCTGATCTGTTAAAAACTTCCTACCTGCCTTGATGTTCAATTCTTTTTTTGTATGGCTAAAACCAGGTTCAAGAATTTTCGGCTCCTTACCGGTCCTTTTTAAAACAGTCCTTACCGCGGCCAAGGCGCCGCTTTTAATATAAACAAGGCCGGAATCAAACTTGTCGCGAAACTTGTCTCGAATCTCTTTATTTGGGCAACATATCACAACTCCTCCAAGATTATGAGCATCATTAATAGTAAGAAGTATCTCAACTGTTCTAATAGCCCGTTTCAATTTACCGGGGGAGAGTTCTGATGGAAGATTGAGACATGTCCAGAGTTTCTCGGCACAAAGATTTATAAGCAGGTCCGGCCTGTGGATTTTGGTTCGAAGCAATGCCGCCTCATCTCTCCATTTTTCAATGTTCTTTTTGTGGCCGGAAGTTAAAACATCTGGCGCCTTATGCCCTTCGAAGTTTGCGGGTCTTGTGTATTGGGGATAAGCCAGAGCT
>CAYSHR010000206.1:0-6654 GCA_964430795.1 uncultured bacterium | reverse complement strand
AATTGTATCTTTGTGGTGTAATTTCGAGCTAATTACGTTCTTGTTATTCAATATGCTTCCGTTTAGACTGTCGTTGTCCTTATAGCTGACACCTTTTTCCGTCGATTTCAAAATTCCATGAATAACGGATATTTTATCATCCCTAAGTCTTATATTGCACTTTTTATCTCTGCCAATGGTGTATTCCCCCATGGGCAACAAGTATTTCATGCCGTTATCCATGCCAAAAATGATCTCGACAGAAGGAAATTTAGCCAAACCGATTTTCTTCTGATACACCCCGGCGATGAGATCTGAATGATCACTGATCATGGTGGCCTGACCAAGAGGCTCCTCTGTTCCCTTTTCCATCTGGCTGGCCCGCTCAGGAATTGACTTTTCCGCGTAATCCCTGAGTTGCTCCACTGTCAACATGCAAGTAAGGGTAACCTCCTTCTTGTCAGCCTGTTCCACCTTCTCAAGTTCAAACATATTAGGACCCACGATCAATTGATCTCCTGGATTGATACGGGTCATTTTTGAAATCTTCTTATTGTTCAGGAAGACGCCGTTGGTGCTGTTCATGTCTTTTACCTGAACAGTCTCATCTATGATGTATAACTTGGTGTGCTCTCTTGATACCTCCTCATCATCCAGCACAATGTCACAAGCCTGATCCCGGCCCATTGTTGTTTTTATCTGGATCAAAGGAAAAACCAGGCGCCTGCCCATATCATCTTTGCTGACTAATTGAAACATGTCCTCTCCACATTTGGATTTTAATCATCTTAACCAAAGGCCCTTGTTCTTGTCAAAATCAAAAAAGGAATAGACGATACTTGACAGTGTGGTATATGTTCCTGTAGTTTTTTTTAATCTTTATAGGAGTCTTAGTTGATTAATACAAGGAGACTGATACCAACCCTCTTCTTTCTCTCTATCCTGCTATTTGCCGTCCCGGCCCATGCCATTTTTTTCTGGGGTGTTAAGGGTCTTGGAATGGGCACTGCCGCAGTAGGCATTGCTGACGACAACAACGCCATGGAAATAAACCCGGCCGGCGCCGCTCAAGGGCGTACATATTCAATTGACGCGGTTTACGAGCGGCGGGAATACGAGATTTTCGACTATCTCCATATTCATCCCGACCTGGAAGAGGAGGATGAGAACCTGGATTTTTACGGCGGCGAGCTCTTCGGCAACGATGACGAGATAAATGTATCAAGGGACGAAAAAGAGGTAATCGACTCCTGGCGCGTGTCAATAATCGATTCGGCCACTGTGAGACATTTTGCCATGGGCATGTACTTTACCGGGCAGAATCTTACAAGCAACAGCTATGACGATGGACTGGGATTTAACACCGGACTATGCATGGCCTATAGCTTTGCTGATATAGTATATATGGGGGGCACAGGTAAATATATGAAGCTCACCCAGGAAGACAACATGATGAACGCTGATTTCGGCCTTCTCTTCCACCCCAGCCCCTTTATCGGAATTGGAATCGCCGGGCATAATGTAATTGGCGCGGACACTGAAAATTGGGTCAACCGAGACCTGACCCTCGGCCTGGCGGGCTTCGTTCTCAATTACGCCCAAATAGATGTGGACGTCACAAAGGATTTCGACGCCGACGCTGTCAATACATGGAATTTCGCTTTGGGCGCCCAGGGCATTATTCTTGGCGGCCTGACCCTGAGAAGCGGTTTTTACTGGAACCAGGTAATGGCGAAAAACCTCTATGGCGCTGGAATCGGATGGTCGGATCCAAAATACGCGGACCTTGGATTGTCCTTTCAGGGAGATATTGAAAACACTAGAAACTATATCCTGGCTGTAAACCTCAACATTAAAATAATTCAATAAGAGGGGAAGACAATTTTTTTTTCATTCAAAAAAACTTCTCCGGATTACAGGAGATCTTTGTAATAAATAATTGAACATCCATATTTTCCATTGGATAAACAACAATCTCCCCAACGAAACTTGCCTGCTCTATGGTATCCAAGGAAACCACTACCATTTAACATTTGCCCCCCTAATCCCCAAACGGTACAATATTACTTGTGCGATGTAACAAGTCGCAAAAGCGGCGATTTATAAACCCCGTTTCCATCTTTTTTGATGGAGCGAAAAAGGAGTCAGGTATGAGTAAAAAATGGTTCTTCGCCCTTCCGGTTTTAACTCTTACCCTGTTGGCCGCGGGCGCGTTGCTCGTCGCCATGGGTCAATCCGCCCCCCCTCCCCGCAACTAGCTGATATTACACAGAATAACACCTGCGGCTTTGAAGAGGACCCAATGCTTGGCGACGGCGGTTTTGCCATTTGGGAGTACGCCGGCTACTCCACTGTGGATGCCAACGGGCAGAGTCAATTGGCCTCTCTCCTTATCCACGGCAAAGCAAATCACGACATGGCGGTCCGGGTAAAACTCTATGCCACCATAGGGCACCTCACTTTTCCAATCCCCGAATTTACGGTGAACGTCGCGAAAGGCGCGGCCGTTGTCAGGCAGATTGATTTACGCCCTTTCTTTAACCTCCATCCAAAGCAGCTTGAGTACACATTGAAAATCAAAGGAGAGGTCCGAGTCTTGGAAAACGACGCCGAAACCAAGTTTGGAATGAGCCTTGACGGCCGTTTCCTTGCTTATAACGAGGCGGGAGATTTTTTTGAGCTAATGGATTTTGAAACAAGAGAAGAGCTTTATCCATATGGATTTACGACGAAGGAAGGACAACAACATGTTCAAAGAGTACTGGCGCTCAACACTAGTTCCGAAGATCAAATCAATGGAATCGGACCTAATTTGTATCAAGAGTACGATTTGACACCTGAAGAAATTGAAGATTTTCTTGAAGCAAGACGTAACGGAATAGACAACTAAACAACCTGCCAAAATTTCGGAGGACTTTATAAATGATGAAGGTTAAATTGATTGGATTAATGATTGTTCTTTTTATTTCTATGGGTACAGTGAATGTGAATGCCGCAACAATATATAGCGCCATCTGCTTTGATGCAGAAGTTGATTTTGATGACCGGGTTTACGGCGACCGATATACAGATACTTCCGATAAGAATGCTTATGGTGTTTATGCCAAAATATACAAAGAAATGGGAGGAATGCTTCTCACTGTATATGAAGACTTTGCGAGTGCAGAAGCAGGATGTCTGATCGCGGAGCTCGATACCACAGAAACTTACCGGATTAAGCTGTACTCCAAAGCCTATCTGGATGACGATATTGAAATCCACATTTACAATAATGATGATGACTTTCAATATCATTCACAAGTGGTAGTAACCGGCTGGACTCCTAATATTCTGTCTGTTTTTACCTATGAATACAATACTCTATGGAAAGTGTCTAATGTCCTGGCAGCTGTGGGAAAAAGCATAAACAACAAACCCGCCGGTGTGTCGGACCATTCTATTGACTACTTCACACAGGCATGTCCGTCGGGCAACTGGTCGTGCCGAAGAGACAATGGAATTTACATTAATTCTGGTGGAAGAGAAAGCAAATTCACGATAGCGCATGAAACCGGTCACGAATTGAGTGAGGAACAAACTGGCACTAATGTGAGTAATTGTAATCCTAGTGCTCCATATCCCTGCAATTCCAGTAACCATTCATACCAATCAAAAGAATGGCAAACGTGTGCCGCCTGGGAAGGCTTTGCGGACTTCTATGCCGCCGCTGTCTGGAATTATAAGAACGAGGACAGTTGCGATTATAAGGATGAAGAATGTGCAGGCTCTGCCCGCCGTTTGGAACGCGTTTGTGGGTCTCCCTATTCGATGAGGGGAGTTGAAGGCGACTGGGTTCGCTTCTGGTGGGATATGTTTATATTAATACTATTTAAACATATTAACACCTTTATTCCCAATGTAAGTTTTGGGCTAAACGAAGACGATTAAAAGAGATTGCATAAACTGGCAGGAGAAAATCCTCAGATTTGGGAAAATCTTTCCGATAGATGTGGATACGACTCTTTCCAAGATTTTAACATCGACTTTACTGTGTTGGAGGGGTAAGAGATATTTCATTTTACAATCTTTAAACCGGCTCGGGATTATCCTGGGCCGTTTTTACTTTTATCAGGAACAGCGGAAAAGGATAAATCCATCAATTTCCATGCAACCGACTTCTCATCCTGCCGGCGGAATATTTGAGAGGGTTCTCGAAGTAGGTTTGCAAAGGGCCGTCCATTTTGAAGTTTTCAAGAATCGTGAGGTGAACCGTACTTACGGATTTATCTCCTCTTCTTCTTTTAAAATCACTAAGAGGCGTGGCCTTTTCGAAATGACGCCAGAGTTTGCCGCTTCTGCCCTGGACATCCACATAGAGAACCGACTTGCCCTTGAGCCTGGGCCAATGGTTCCAGAGGTCAAATTGATTTCCCCGGCTTGACCAGTTGGCAACGTAAATTTCCCGGCGCTGCTTGCAATAAAACATCAGTTCGCTTGCCACCTGGTATCTCCTGGCGGCAAGGATCAGGTCAGGGCGTTTTTCCAATTCCATGTCAACTCGATTACCCAATTCTTTCCATCCGTGGACCTGGTTTGTTATATCAAGATTTTCCGGCAAGGGAATAATTTTATAAATGGGCTGGAGAGTAAAGAGCAGAGTCGTTAACACCGCGAGAAGAAAACCGGCTTTTCCCCATGCCACCCACTTCTTATTCTTCTGTGTAAACATAAACAGAAGATAGTGGCCCAGAAGCATGGCTCCTGGAATATAGGCCAACGCCGCCCAATTTCCCTGAACCTTGGCTTTAAATGACTGGATCAAAAAATAGCCGAAAACAGCCAAAAATAGAGCGGCCAAAAACGCGAGCTTTTCATATTTTTCATCATTGATTCGCCTGATGCTCTTTATTGAGATAATGAAAATCATCACAATAAATATCGGCGTCACAAGCCCGGCCTGAGAGCCGATATAATCAAAGACATTTACAATTCTTTCCAGGATCGTGACATCGGGTTTTGTTGCCAATTTTCTTACCGCGAGCAGGGCGATCCACTCATTATTTTTATTCCAGACTACAACAGGTAAAAAGAGTAAAGAGGCTGCCAGAACCGCCAGATAAGGATGGACTTTTCCAAACCAGAATCGCCTCTTTTTTGAAAACAGTAGAAAAATACAAATTCCAGGGGCAAGAACCACGGCGGAAAATTTACCATATAACGCCAGGGCCGCGAAGATTCCCGACAATATCCACCAGAGCATTTTCTCTTCGAATATGGCCCTTGTGATAAAATAAATCATTATTACAGCCACTGTGATCATTACCGTGTCGTGAAGCATAAGCACATGCCCACCGGCCATAAGAGGGATAATGTGCAGAAGGGCCGCGCTTAGGGAACTTTGGCTATGATCGAAATCGAGTTTTCTCGCGGTCAGGTAAACAAAGAGGGTTCCTAGAAGGCCAAAGAGGATGGCTCCGACGCGAAGTCCCCATGTGGAAACGCCGAAAATGGTTGTTATAAGTCTATCAACAAAAGCCACTCCACCGGGTTGATCAAAATAGCACCAGTCCAAGTCCAGTCCCCATGTCCAGTAGTAGGCTTCATCAGGGGTCAGGTCGAACATGGCGATATAAAAAAGACGAAAGATGGTAATGCATCCCAGGAAGATCAGAAGTTTAACTACAGGGCGGGGCATTATTTTTTATCCGAAAATTGAATATTGTAAAGACGGGCATACTCGCCGTTTTTCCCAAGAAGCATATCGTGACTTCCATCTTCGACAATCCGCCCTTTTTCCAGCACAAGAATTCTATCAGCGTTCCGGATTGTGGAAAGTCTGTGGGCGATGACAAAAGTTGTTCGCCCTTTCATTAAATTCTCAAGAGCGGCCTGGACCTTCTGCTCACTCTCGGTATCCAGAGCGCTTGTAGCCTCATCGAGAATTAAAATCGGCGCGTCTTTGAACAACGCCCTGGCTATGGCAAGACGTTGTCGTTGCCCACCTGAAAGCTTGACCCCCAACTCCCCTATCATTGTGTCATAGCCATTTTCAAGTTCCACGATAAAATCGTGGGCGTATGCGGCTCTGGCAGTCTCAATTATCTCTTCCTTATCAGCGTCATGATGTCCGTAGGCAATGTTATTGGCAACAGTGTCGGCAAATAAAAATGTCTCCTGTGTAACCATTCCGATCTGGCTTCTCAACGACTTGAAAGTGTATTTCCTGATATCCACGCCATCAATGAGGAGCCCGCCCTCATTTGGGTCGTAAAATCGCGGGATAAGATTGACAAAAGTGGTTTTTCCCGCGCCTGAAGAACCAACAAGGGCAACGGACTGGCCCGCGGCGACAGAAATATCGATATTATCCAAAATCCACTCAGCATCGTACTTGAATCGGACATTTTCAAACTTGAATTTCTTTTTTATGGGAGAGATATCGACAGCCTTTTCCATCTCTTTTACCGAAGGTTTTTGATCAAGAACCTCAAATACTCTCTCCGCGGCGGCTAGGGCGGATTGAAAATTTATGTTCATCTTGTTTATCTTTTTAAGAGGCTCGTACATCAATCCGATTGAAACGATAAAAGCCACAAGCTGTCCCGGCGTTAGGGATAGTGTAAGGTTAAAAGCCGACAAATAATGCCCGCCGACCAACTGGGTTTTTAACACCAGCCAACCACCGAAATAGATAAC
>CAYSHR010000205.1:0-6673 GCA_964430795.1 uncultured bacterium | reverse complement strand
TGCGTAAGTGATCTGTTTATCTTTAATCAGCAGAACTTTTCCTGTGATTTCAGCAAGAGAGAAAAAGAGCACATCCTCCTTCTCCTCAGATTCCTCCTCTTTCGCGTAATTATCGGCAAGTTTTTCGAGTTCCATGTTTTTAGCCCGGAGGTCATCAAGAATTTTTATCAGTTGAGCTTTTGTTTTTTTCTTATCGCCGGCAGACAATGAAAACTCCTGAAATGAGATAACTGAGCCGGAAACTATTTTGTTTCCGAAAAGGAACGGCCATTTTTCATGATCTTTTCGTCAATCATCAGACTTTCAGACGCAAAGTAAATCCAACCTTGTATTTCCCTAGAACCGTACCCTTATTTTAATGCCTTTTGACCGGTTGCCTGGTTTTATCCACAATTCGCCTTCCTCTTTAAGATAAGCAAATCCGGAATCCAGGGGAGATAGCGCGGTCAAATCGCTAACCTGGGTAAGGGGAACTCCGTCTCCAAGGCTAACAGAGAAAGGTTCGTCTGAAACAAAAATCCTAAAGGCGTATTTTCTTGATGTGGCTGAAAGGCGGATTGAAATAATATCGCTGTAGGTGGCGGTTATCCTCGCCCCTGTTCCAAACTCCTCATAAACATCAAAAGCATCACCGGCGCCGGGGTCAGGATAAATGTTTACCGTAAGGGGCGGCAGTTCAGTTTCAGATTGCGAATAGAGAGAGTCCTTGCCAATATCCATGGGAATTATAGCGCCTTTTCTTATAAACACCGGGTAACGATCAAGGGAATATTCAATGACATAAGATTTGCCGCCCTCATATTCAGTTCCGTCAAAGTAATCAATCCAGTGGCCTTGGGGAAGAACCACTGTCTTTGAATCAGAGTTGCTGTTTATCGGGCCAATGTAAATGTTATCGCCAAGATAATACTGAAATCCGGAATGAAATCTCATAAGGGAGACGCCCTTCCCGTATGACGTGGCGCCCTGGCTGTATAGATATGGAATCAAGGCGTGATGAAGATTTACGTAATCTCTGTAGATATCCAGAGTCTCCTCGTCATAAATCCATGGTCTATGCTCCCCGGCGCCGCCATTTTCCATTATCGGGCTGAAGGCGCCAAACTGGACCCAGCGAATAAACAACTCCTTGTCTCTTATATCATCACCACGATACCCGCCAATATCGGATCCAAAGTTGACGTAATTGGCCTGGGAAGATAATTTCATATTGACAAGCGCGGCGTTCAGCCCACCCCACGTCGGGTCCTGATCGCCAACCCAGCCGCAGAAATTAACGTCCCTTGGCGCGAAAGTAGGTCCCCACATGGGGAAGCCGTAAGAATCTACAGGGCGCGCGGTAATTACTCTGTCATTTCCCAGTTTTTGCCGTGTGTAATCAAAGAAATCACGATAATATAAAGCCTGATACTCATGAGGGTTAATTACGCCGGTAAAAGTTTCAACAAATCCCGAAAGCCAAAGAATAAACGCGGAACCGTCGGTTTTCCAGCCATCGATATTCATATCCAGGACATTATCCATCTGCTCGTGCCACCAGGCCAGAGCCTCCGGGTTATTGTAGTCAATAAAGGCGCCCTCCCCCTTCCACCATTCGGTCAAAGCGCCATCGTTTACATAGTATCCCTTATCAAACCCCTCCTGAAAATTGGGAGAATCATCATTGATATTGGGGGTGATCCACATGAAAACCCGAACATCAAGATCATGAAACGCGTCAATCATCTCCTTGGCGGCGGGGAACAAGTCAGTATCAAACTCAAATGTGTTGTACCCGGTTTCCCACGGACTATCAATAATTATGGCGCCGACAGGAACGTCGTTCTCCAGATAACCGGCAACAAGCTCAAGGGCGGAATCCTGGGTGGACTCATCTTCCCAAACCCAATGCCTCAGCACCCATTCCGGCCAGGGAGGAGGTTGATTTTCCACAGGCTCAACAATATAGATCGAACCTGAGTCGTCGTCGTCATCATCCTCAAATGGGTTATCTTCATCCCTATCTTCATCATCATCATCATCCCCAGTGTCACATCCAAAAAGATTTAACAGAACTGTCAGGGCCAGAATGGTTATCAAGATCAGCAACAAGCGTTCAGCCATTTTAAGCTTCCTTTAAACAAGGTTTCTTAAAAAAAGCACATTATAAACGGAAAAGTTCTCAGGTAAACCAAAGAAGGCAAATAACACTATTTTAATTCCCTTTGTTGTTAACATAAATTCAAAAATTGCTGTGGTAACCATTGACTTTGACGTAAAGAGCCTTATAAAAATATCGAGAATAAAATTTGAGTATTTATTATCGTAATTGGTAAAACAGAAATGAAAGGAAGGCCTGAGATGAGTCATTCATGCCAGACAGGAGATAATCTTCTCAAAAAAGGTGAGCGTGATGAAAAAATCAGGAATACCCTTGAAAAGGTAAAACATAAGATTCTTGTTATGAGCGGAAAAGGTGGAGTGGGTAAAAGCAGCGTCGCGGTAAATATTGCTGTTGCCCTTGCCTCCAAGGGATTAAAAGTAGGGCTTATGGATGTTGACATTCATGGACCTTCGATCCCGGGTTTAATGGGCTTGTCGGGCATCAGGCCCGAAAGTGATGAGGATAAGAATATCCTGCCGGTCAAATTCAACGACAAGCTCAGCGCCATCTCCATGGAAGCTTTCCTACCCAATAAAGATGACGCGGTAATTTGGCGGGGTCCAATGAAAATAACTGTAATTAAACAATTTCTGGGAGACGTAAAATGGGGCGAACTCGATTATCTGGTTGTTGATTCCCCTCCTGGAACCGGGGACGAGCCTTTATCGGTGGCTCAGGAGATGCCCGGAATAAAAGCGGTAGTGGTCACAACTCCCCAGGAGATATCCCTGGCGGATGTGAGAAAATCCATAAATTTCTGCAAAAACGTCTCAATGCCCGTCCTTGGCATAATCGAGAATATGAGCGGTTATATTTGCGCCGATTGCGGTCATGAGGAAGATTTATTTGGTAAAGGCGGCGGAGAACGCACCGCCAAGGAGATGGGGGTTCCATTCCTCGGATCCATTCCCTTTGATCCATTGATGGTAAAAGATGGGGACAGAGGTAAAGTTTTCGTCAAGGAAAACCCTGATCGCCCGGCGGCAAAATCCATTAACGATATAGTCGAAGGAGTTTTCCGATAGTGGGTTTCGAAATTACCATCCCTGGATTTTGAACAAAACAGCCAATAAATTACCTACATCTCAGCATAAGTTTGACTTGCCCTTATAATCTGGAGTACCATCTTTTTGTAAATGATTTTCCAATAAATCCTTTTATCACTCTTGGAGACTAAAATTTAAAAGGAGAATATCTTCCATGAATTTACCCGAAGCGAAAAACCTCTATCTGCTTTTATTACTGCCGATTTTGTTAACAGCGGTCCTGGCCTGCTCGTGTCAAAAAACCATCAAAGAACCTGGCGCGGCGCCTCTTACAAAGATTGACCGAGGGGATATGCTGAAGATTCTTTTTCTGGGAGACACCTCATTTGGTGAAAGCTACGGCAGCACACCAAAGCTTTTAAAAAAACGAGGCTATGATTATCCTCTGTTAAAAGTGGCGCCTATGCTCAAAAGTTCCGATTTTGTTATCGCCAACCTGGAAACCGCTGTCACTGACCTGGCTGAAACCGAGGACGCGCCTTATGCGGAAACAAAAAGCTATAATCACTGGACTCACCCTGAATATGCTCCTTTGCACCTTGCGAAACACAATATAAAAACCGTTTCCCTTGCCAATAACCACACCATGGATTATGGAACAGCCGGTCTAAAGGACTCTTTTGCCGCTTTAAAAAAACATGGTGTGACATGGTTCGGCGCGGGACTTAATGAAGAGGAAGCGGCGGCGCCTTTTAGAAAAACATTTACATTCAAAGGCAAGGACTTCAAGATCGCGGTTATCGGCGCCTACCAATACAGCTCAAAATACGATAAGGAATACCACTTTTATGCCAAGGGCGACCTGCCCGGCGCATACCGTCTACATTCTGAAAATATTGCCGGGCAGATAAAGCAGATCAAGGCGGCGGACCCTTCGACATACGTCATTGTATTTCCTCACTGGGGCAAGAATTATAGGTGGAAGGACAAGAAGCAAACCCGATACGCTCACGCCTTTATTAACGCTGGAGCTGATCTTGTTGTTGGCCACGGTGGGCACGCCATGCAGGAAATCGAACGCTATAATAACCGTTGGATTGTCTATGGCATTGGAAACTTCATGTTCCTTTCGCCAGGAAGATATTCCAAGCTCAAGTTCCTTCCATACAGCTATGGCGCCCAACTTATTCTTGTGGACCGGGGCGGCAAAACCGAGAAATGGATGCGCCTTTATCCCATCTTCTCCAACAACCGGGTTTCCAAATATCAGGCGCGCCCTTTAGATAATCATGAATTTGAAAAATTCACCGAGGCCTTGATGGAAAAAAGCCCTCTTGACCAGAACCTGAAAAAGCTTGTCCACAAAGGTAAGGATGACGCGGGGAATTACCTTGAATTTCGTATTGAGTAATAAACCGGGCGAATTACCATCGAGATGTTTAAAAAGGAGTTATCAGTGAGGAGAATTATCTCTGTTTCGTTGTTCCTAACCATGATTTTTTTGTTCTGTTTCGTATTGACCGCCGGCGCTTATAAATGGAGCGCCTTTAACTTTGAGAATAAAGGCAGCGGGAAAGCTCTAAAATTGCCTATTCCAAAAATAACCTTATCCGCGGCAGAGGAAGAGAAATTATATTCCGGTAAAGGGATAACACGCCTTTTAGATGCCCCTGGTGGGTTAAAGAAAGGGTATCTGAGATTCTTCGCGCCTTTTGATCCTGTAACAGCCTGGATGGTGGTCACCGACGCGGCTCATTTTGATCTAGTGGATACCTCTTTCCCAAGTTCAGGAAGTCTAACTGATCGCCGGCGCACTTTCATGCCCTATACATTTGAAGTGGCCACCTGTAAAGATAAGGGCAAAAGTCGCATGTCTCAGCTTCTTGTAATGCCCCTGGTGGCGCCCAGAAAGCTCTGCATCGACCGTCACCATGACACCAACGGCTTTCCCTTTGAAAGCTACTGGTCCAAGGTTGACCCCATCTGCTGTGTTGATAAATGGGATCCGAAAATCAAGGAAAAATATTATGAGAAGGCTGTTACTCTCAAAAAAAATATCGGCTGCTGGCACATTGGACCCCTGCCTGACAAATTTCAACGGGACGAAAATGATCTTATGCGCAGCGATTGCGTTTACTTTGTTGACACAAATCCCGGTGGTGATCTTGGCAAACTCAAGAGTCTTGTGAATAAAGCTCAATCCACCGCTCTTCCGGCCTTGATGAAGAATGTTGTTTTTCATGGCAAGAGGTGGGAAAAATATCTGGCGAAGCATCATGGGCAGGCAATGACGGCAAGGTATAAACAATGGGTCAATGAGTATAAACAATGGATGAATAGCAATAAATAATCACCAAAAATAAAATACTAAAAGGAATGGAAAGGCGCGTATTTGAGAGTCCTGGTAACTTCTTCCAGATCCCCTCACGCTCTTGCGGCCATAAGGTCTTTTGGCAGGAAAGGGTGGGAGGTGACTGCCGGAGATTCAACTCGCCTCTCCCCGGGTCTCTATTCGAAGCACACAAAACGCCGCTTTGTTTACCCGCCAATGACGGAAAATCCCCAGGGGTTTGTTGAGGCGATACTGGAGGAATTGGCTTTTCAAAAATACGACCTGCTCTTTCCGACTTTTGAGGAGATA
This sequence comes from uncultured bacterium, assembly GCA_964430795.1. GTDB lineage: Bacteria > Lernaellota > Lernaellaia > JACKCT01 > CAYSHR01 > CAYSHR01. Next base: position 903 of record CAYSHR010000205.1, on the reverse strand, counting down.
TTTCTTTTTGCCCGCTTTAAAGAAAGCCTCTCCAGGTTTACCACAGTTCTACTTTCCGACTATGATCTGTTTATGGAGTTGCATGACAAAATATCCCTTAACAGGTTGTGCGATAAGCTGCATATTTCCGTGCCGCCCACATGGCATCCAAAAGATTTTGATCAACTGGAAGAGATGGCCGGCCGGATTCCCATGCCCGCTGTCATCAAGCTTCCCGACGCTAACAACAGCCTTGGACTTACCTTTGTTGATTCAAAAAAGGAACTTCTTAGAAGCTATAAAAAGCTGGTAAGGTTTTTTAACCTTAAGAAGAACAGAATGCCCATGATTCAAAAAAGAATAGGGGGCGAGTTGCTTTTTTCTCTTTTTCTGGCCAACCAAGGCAAGACCCTGGGCTCGCTGATCTACAAACCCATTGCCATGTTTCCCGAAAATGGTGGCACGACTTTTTATCGCGAATCAATAAAAAACGACGTTGCCCAAAAGCAAAGCATTGCCCTTATCAAAGAGCTGGGCTGGCACGGCTTTATCGGTTTTGATTTTATTCTGGACCCAAAGGATAATACTCCATACCTCATTGACGCCAACCCACGACCCAACCCGGCTTTTCTTACAGGGCAGGCCGCGGGAGTGGATTTTACACAAATGGCCGCTGATTTGGCATTGGGAAACAGGCCGAAAAAGAACCTTGAACCAAAACAGGGAATAAAATCCAAAACACTCTTTGTGGAAATTATCTGGTTTCTGTTTCAACTTCTGCCGGGCCGAAACTGGTGGAGCAGAATAAAAAAAGGGTTCTCCATATTTATGAAAAGGGATTTTACTCCTGATGTTCATAGCCAAGAAGACAGACTTCCAAGCTTTGTTCTTTATCTTTTTGTCAATTACTTCCTCTTTGTTATT
>CAYSHR010000204.1:0-6674 GCA_964430795.1 uncultured bacterium | reverse complement strand
TATTAATCGTGATTATTAATATCGCGATTAATAGCGCCCTTCTTTTAGTTGCAACGAATTTGCCGGTTTTGCCAATGTTAAAAAATCCCAGAAAAAAGATGGCGACGGGTATTGAGAGAAGAAGACTGTAGTGGTAAAAATGGCGCATGGAATAGTTAATATGGTAAAGAGCATAGAAAAGCGCGGCACAGGCTGGAGCCGGCAGAATCCAGGCCAAGGGACGAAGCCGGGCTAAGGGTCTTAGTCCCCTTTTTCCATATCTAATCAGGCCAAAAAGCAAAATGCCGGCTATGGCTACAAGGAAGATGACCAGGAGGGGATTCTTTTGCCAGATATGGATTATGGGATTCCCGTGAAGTTTTTCGGCGTCAAGGAGAAATTTCACCGGAGATAGTAAGAGAACGTTATAGCCCGTCAGCGGCTCCAAAGGCAGCTTTACCGCAAGAGAAATAATCTTTACAAAAGCGACAATGAAAAAACCGGGAGTAAAATACTCTATACCCTGAGTTTCCAATCCGCGCCAATGATGAAAAGCTCCTGATGACTGAAAAAAGGTACCGAGGGTATTGAAACTCCAGATAAACCACGGCGCTATTACGAGGCAGGCCGGAACAAAAATAACCAAGTTTTCCTTTACCGCCAAAATCAGATTATTTTTGTTTATCCAGAAGCGATCAATGGCGATGGCCATAAAAAGAAAGCAGGAGTCAAACCGGGCAAGGGCGAGGATCCCAAGAAAAAGTCCAAATTTGAGACTCTTGCTCGCGGTCAGGTTTTCTCTATCCCTGGTGTACAAATAAACAAGCAGGAGAAATAAAAACCCATAAAGAGAGGTTTCCAGCCCCGATGCGGAATGGGCCAGAAGGTTGACGGACAAAGCGCCTAATAATACCCCGAAAATGGCGGCGGCGCTCCCGGCCCATTTTTTACCGATTCGATAAAGAACAAACAGAGAACCGGTTGAAAAAATTCCGCATATAAGCAGAGCGATTTTTAAACAGAGCATTCTGTTTTGACCCAGGAGAAAGAACAATGGCGCCATGATCAAGGAATAGAGGGGCTGAAAACCATTGGTGGGGAATCCGCCATAAGTTATTCCATGCCCGCCGGCAATATTCGCGGCTATGGTCAGAGAATAGAAAGCGTCGTCTCGTAAAAACGCCATGGGTCGGGCGATGGCGATAAAAATGAAAAGTAAAAGATGAACAGCCAAAAGGAAAAAGATCGCCCGGGGAATTTCCAGTTCCCTTTTCACGGTCATAAGAGCCCCTCGAATAATCGACAAAGGGCGTCCAGGTGTTTTTTCATAGAGTGATTTTTCGCCACTCTTTCCCGCCCTTCTTTACCAAAGGAAGAGGCCTGTGTGTGATTGCCAAGAAGCTGTTTTACTTTGTCGGACAACTCTTTTTCATTCCCGGGCTCAAAGAGAAAACCGGTTCTGTTATCGACTAAAGTCTCAGGCAGGCTGCCGATGTTTGAGGCGACAACAGGTCTGGCAAAAGCCATGGCCTCAAGAAGAACGTTTGGGGAGTTTTCATACCAGAGAGACGGAATAATAACGCAGCCGGCGCCTTTATAGAGACCGGCGAGTTTTTTCCCATCCGCGAAACCAACAAAATCAATATCTTTTCCGCCTTTACTCCTTACCTTGTCAATAAGGTCCAAAAAATGAGGCGCCCTTGTGTCGCCGGCAACTTTAAGGGGAAAACCATATTTCGCGGCGCTGCTGACCGCGGTCAGAACTCCTTTGGGCTCATAGAGACCGCCCACATATAAGGCGTAACCCGATTTTGGAACCGGGCTGTAATCCATCTCTAAAAGATCAGGAGAGACCGGCGTAGGTAGGTGAATGATTTTGCTTTTTGGAATTCCCGATCGCAAAAGAGTTTCAGCCATAAACTTTGACGGGCAGACGAAGATGCTGGTTTTCCTGTTTACTTTCATGAATTGTTGGAGCTTCATGGCGGCCAAGCGAACCGCTGTGACAGGAAGGGATTCCTTTAGACATTTATGTTTCAGACAGTGGTAAAGGCCATCCAGGCAAAGATCGCAAGGAGCGCCATCGCGAAACATGGAATAGGCCGGACATACCAATTGAAAGTCGCTCATCCGCAAAACAACCGGCAATCCGCAATCTTTAGCCGCGAGAACAATTTCGGGATAGAGATAGTGGGCGGTTTGCAGGGCGTAAACAATTTGGCAGCCGTTTTCTCTAATGGCTCTTCGCGCCCCTTGTCCGGCCACATGATCATAGATTACCTTTTGGGCCAGGGATATCTTTTCAAAAAACCCCAAGGGTTTGTCGCCGTACAGGACAAAATTGCCTCCAACTGGGTGGTCGTGAAAATATCGCCCATATTTTGAAGGAATGTTCATCCCGCTTTTAAGGGAGAAAGGAACGCCTTCCCAGTTAAAGGAGGGAAGCCATTCCATTATGGAGAAGAAATATCTTTCAGGTCCTCCGGAAGGAAAAAACCTGTTGTTGGCCAAAAGCAGTTTGTTTTTCATTTTCTCATTGTGCAAAAAAAAACTTACTATTGCAAGAGCAGGGCGACCGACCGGCGCCCTTATCACGAAATATGTGGAAAAAGCACAAATTTTCATCCGGCGGCGCGACTTTAAAAATCTCCCCGTTAAAAACAATAATGATGTATTGTTGGTTAGCTGTTCGCCAGATGTCAAAAAAAACTTTTGGAGACAATAGTGAAAAAGAAACCGATTTTTATTCTGGTCATATTAATATATCTTTTCATTGTCAGGGCAACATTTGCCCAGGAAGAATCCGGCTGGATATACGTTGTAAACGCCACTGAAAATGGCGTGGCGGTATTGGCTTCATGCAAGGAAGGGAAATTCATTACCTCCAAGCCCGGCAAATATCCCTCCTGCAATGCTACGAACATAAAGTCCTTCAAAATCGGTCTTAACAAAGAAAACATGGTTGATCTTGATGTTTCCAGAGAGGGAAATTTTAAAATCAACCTTTCTTATGCAAGTGTAATTCAGGGCGCCGCGGAGACGGTCCATCATCTTGCCCCAGATATAAAAAGCTATTACATCTATGTCTGGAAAATTACGGAGCCATCAAAATGAAAATAAAAATGTTGGCTTGTTTTTTACTGATTACGATTTTTGCCGCCTTTTATCTTTTTGGATGTGAAGGGCGCCGCCCATTTTTAAACCAGGAAATAAATCTTTTTGACGATGACGACGATGATGACGACCTGCTCAATGATGACGATTCCGGGGATGATGATTTTCTCTATCCTGCTTATGTGCGACCTGATCTGCCCATAAACGCCTATTACATGGCCTCAACTCACAACACATTTATCTGGAGAGGGCCGTCGGCAGGCCCCTATACTTTTGTCTCAAGCCTGGGGCTGATACGGGCGTTACAATTTGGACAGCTTTTTCTTGAAATCGATGTTCAGGTGGTTCTTGACGATGGCGATTTTCTTGTAAATCACGCCGATACGACCCAGAGCGTCAGGCTTTCGGGCATGTTAAGAAATATTCGGTGGTGGTCTGACACCCACCAGGATCATGAAATGGTGGCAGTGGGTTTGCAATGGTCGGTGGGTTCGGGAGATCAGAATGTCGCTGACCTAAATGATCTTGTCCAAGAATTTCTCATAGGTCCGTCGCCTTTAACCGAGGTGGGACCTCTCTATTCAAAGGATGACTGGATAAGAGATTTGGCCGGGGAACTCGACCAAAACACTATAGACGATTTAATGGCTTTGACTCCAAGGGATCTTGCCCTTGTTTTGGGTTACCCCTCTATTCGGGAAATGAGGCAAAAGGTTGTTCTTGAGACCACAAGTAGCGTTTTTTATGACACGCCCTCTTTTTTTATGCTGGGTGGGAAAGATGGGAATATTACCAACAGCAGCCAGGAGAGTCTTGATGATGTTGCCGCTCATACAGAGAACAGGGTGAATCAGAGGCTTAGCAGAATCTATCCGGGAGGCGCCTTTAATACCAATTTCAATCTCTTTGACGGATTCAGATATGGCGTTTCAAACAGCGCCATGAATATGGAGTGGGTAGACGAGAAAAGTAAGGTGGTGTTCGCCTTTATGGACCAAAGCACAAGGGGGTATGCTCCTGCTGGATTTGTCCGGACCGTGGATGACGCGCCGACAAGACTTGGTCCTCCGGTTTACGTGGCGACTTTTGAGGCAAAAACAGATGGATATGTCAATTTCACACTTAACTTTGACTCGGAAACCGGTTTGGAAAATGCTCCTCTCGCCCTTTTCAGATTGGTTGTTCAGAGGCTGTCAAAGCAGGAAGAGATGTCCATAAAAATATCCGCGCCAAAAGGGAGACTCCTTTACGAAAGAGAGGGAAATCCCTGGGCCGCGATTTTCTCTCTACCTGCTGATTCAGCTTTTGCTGAAATAAATATCACCGTTGGCGGTGATGACATTGGTTATGAGGTTCATTTTACAGGACCGACATTATCGGGTGTCGAGATTCAAGAAGATGTTTTTGCAGCGAATAAAATGATTTGGATGTCCCCTACTTTTTATCCCATTAATCTTTTTCCAACGGGTCACTGTGCTGTTCTTTCTAAATCCGGCAGGGTCATGGGCGCCTATGACGGACTCCTCTGTGACGCCTCTCCCAATCCTTCTTTTTTAATTGGGATGTCAGGAACGGAATAAAAAAATGGGACCCAAGAAGGGTCCCCAAGGGAGTTTGGAGAATCCCTGTTTTTTTACCAGGAAGCGAGTCTTCCCGGCGCCGCCAGAGGATCACTGACGTCGTATGTATGGAGATTGTTAAAAGCGGCGCCGTCGATAACAAAGACCGAATTGGTGAATGTTGTGAAGTTGACGCCGCTGACGTAGACATGCCCTGTATCATTATGAACGTGGAGGCCGGCAAGGTAGTCACCGTCGTTTCCAACCTCAACCGGGTTTGCTTCGCCACGTAAAATATTGTCGTCGCTTGTATCAATGACGTACATATCGGCGCCATCAAGAACAAAAAGATATCCATTTAATCCTATGTCAGCCAGGCCGAGAGAGCCGCCAAGGGAGAGGCTGCTCGCGACTGTATCTGTGGCTGTGTCAATTCTATTAACAGCTCCGAAGACAGTAGCGTAATCTCCCGTGGCGATTACGTATACGGCGGTTTCGTCCTCGGTAGGAATGAGCTTTCCAGGGTTTTCGCCGGTTTCGAGGGTAATTGTCGAGACGCCCTTGGTTGATGGATCATAGACGGCTATGGTATTGCCATAAGAAGCAGGGGGGCCTATATCAAATCCGGTGCAGCTTATATATATTTTATCATTTGCCTTGGCAAGTTCCGCTGGAACACAGTCGGCCGGCAGGGCAACATATTCAACTCCTTTTCCATCAGTGTATATGCCCAGTTGATCATCGAGATTGCCGGTAAGATAAATTGTTCCCTTGTCGTATAAAGTCGCCCATGGCGCTAAAACGGCAATAGGGATCTTTGTCGATGTCATGGCTACAGGGTCCACTACCACAACACCCTCGTCTCCTTGGGAACCAATGTCGAAGTCACCTGAATCAGCAAGATATAGTTTCTGGTCTGCGAAAAAAATATCGTTTAACATTATGCCAACAGCGGCGCCGGCGCCTGTATAATCAGCTAAATAACTTTTTTGGCCACGATCAATGGCGTCAAAGGTGTTGGTGAAAAAGTCATAAACATAAAGGTCGGGACCAACAAAAATGTCAATTGTGTCCGCGGCTTTTACATCGCTTATGGTCGCTGTGAGAGTTGTGGCGCCGTCAGCGATGCCGGTAACGACTCCCTGATCGACTGTGGCTGTGCCGCCGTCCCCTGTGGACCATGTTAGTCCATCAGGATTAATTTGGGTGGAATCATCGCTGTAAGTTACCAAAGCTGTAAAAGTAGCTGTAGTATCAGCCGGGATTATCTCCGGGCTTTGGACAATTTCAACGCTTTGGGGCGTCGCGGCGCTGTCATCGTCATCGTTGTCATCATCGTCACTGTCGTCGTCGTCAATGGGTGGTAAATTGCCTGTGTCGTCATCGTCATCATCGTCATCTGAGCAACCAAAGACGGAACAACCTAGGACCAGGACAATTAGTAAAAGGATCAGGGGAGAGTTTGAAAAAGATTTTCCAGAAAACATTGAAACCTCCAGTTAAAAAAAGTTGCCTATTTATTTGGTGACCTGCCCTGGCATAGGCTCTTGATATGGAGGAAAAAGATAAAGGGCGACACCAAATAAAAAACCCCTTTTCTTTCAAAAAGAGGTCGGTTGGAGCGTGCTGACGTAATGCCCGCTTCGACCCACTCTTTCCCTCGAAGAGCCAAATGGCCGGTTGGTATAAGCAGGTTTCCTGACTTAGGGGATCAGCAAATGCTGAAAACGGATTTTACCTTCCCGGAACCAACTTGACTTAAGCCTTTGTTCCAGTGGCATGAAAAAACCGATACCCCATTACAGTGGCGGGACCGTGCCGGATTCTCACCGGCTTCCCTAAAAAGCGATTCAGCTTTCCAAAATGGTCTTATACCAGAGTCATATAATTTCAAAAGCGTAAAACAAATACCAGTCACAAGGATGGAAGTCAAGAAATTTTTGACGGTATTTGTAACCATTCAGTAGCAAGGGGAAAGGATGTGTCTTTTTGTAGGGGCGGCCCCCCGTGGCCGCCCAATGC
>CAYSHR010000203.1:0-6686 GCA_964430795.1 uncultured bacterium | reverse complement strand
ATCAAAGCGGCCGGTGGCCGAGAACAAATCCACCAGGGCTATTCCAGCCCAGTAACCCTGCATTTTATCGCTATAATTGGTATAGATATTTTTGAGCCTGGTTTCAGCTTCTTTGTATTTTCCTTTGCTGGAAAGGGCATTGGACAAAAAGAGCTCGGAGTCAAGATAATTATTGATATCTTCCGGGTATTTGGCCTTTATAAAGTCCAGCATCTCCTGGGCCTTTTCAAGGTTATCCATATTTACGTGGATCTGCAAAATATTGCTTAACGCCCTTGCTGAAATAAATTGATCTTCCTTATTGGCCTCGAAGATAATTTGATATTTTTCCAGAGCCTGTTCATTTTGACCCTGGTTGCGTAAAAGATCGGCAATATCAAACTCAGCTTGAACAACGGCGCCGGCGTTTTCGGCGTTGGCCAGCTTTATCTCCTCATATATCTGTTTTGCTTTTTCCACATTTCCAAGTTCAATGTAGATTTTGGCGATTCTATTTTTCGATTCAATGGCTTGTACTGAATCGGGGTACTTGGCGGCAATTTCATTAAAGGCGGCTATGGCTTTATCATAATTTTTTCGCCCTTTGGCAACATCGGCAAGACCCATGGAAGCCAGAATAACGGCGTTTTCCAAGGTCGGGTAATTCTTTATCACCTCGGAAAACATGGCCTGGGCCTTATCATAGTCTTTCATAAGTATGTAAATATGACCCATCTGAATTTTGGCGTGGGAAACTTTTATATGATTGGCGCCAAACTTTTTAATGATAATTTCATAAAGAGAAATGGCTTTGGGAAAATCGTTTACGCCTTTTTTGTCAAGGGCAACCCTGTCAATCTTTTCAAATGACCAGTTATTAGGGTTGGATATGAATAGATAGAAAACCAAGGCTACCGCCAGAATTACTCCTCCGGTGATAACTTTCGCGAGAGTGCTTCTTTTTAATAAACGGAAGAATTTTCGAATAAGGAAAAGGTCAACCTTGGCGCCTCTATCTTTAAAGGCCATTACCCGCTCTTCGGTGTAGCCGCTTAATGATTTAAATGAGGCGTTTTCTATTTCCGCGCCGGTAAAGTCGACATTCTTATGTTCAGAGACATTAAAAAGGGCGTTCCCAAGTTTACATCCTTTAAAATCCACATTCTCAAGTAATGTGTTGGCAAAGTCGGCGCCTTCAAACTTGGAATCGGAAAACTCCGTATTTGATATACTTGAAAGGGAAAAATCGGATTCAGGGGCGGATATATTCTTTCCGTTGACTTTTTCAATCTTGCAGTTTTGCAATGAAGTCCTTGTCAAAATGGCCTTGGATAGATTGACCTCTTCCCACTCGGAATCAGTGGCGTCGCTGTCAGTAAGGTCGGCGCCTGAAAAGTCTGTTGAATTGAAATCACATTTCCCTATTATGGTTTCGGTCAAAGAGGCGCCGGACAAATCGGTGTTTTTGAAAGAAGAGTTGGAGAGGTTGCCGTCTTTGGTTGTGACCCCTTTCATAAGGGCATTGTCAAAAATCGCGCCTTTGGCATAAACCCCCGTCATATCGGCATTTACAAAATTGGCCCCTGTAAGGTCACACTCGGAAAGATCGGCTTTTGTCAAATTCGCCGATGAGAAATCGGCGCCTTTGAGGTTTCCCTTTTTAAAAGAGGATCTCGAAAAATCGACTCCCTTGAATTTTCCTTCTGAAAGATCGGCTTTTTTCAAGGAAGTCTTGCTTAAATCAGAGCCTTCCAACTCGCCGGACCTGGCCTGTGAGATTATCTTTTCCAATGAAATACGTTCTGACTTATCTTTTGCCATGGGCTTGGTTTTCCAATGTTTTCGTTATTTTGACTATTGAATAAAGTTAACAGGAAAAACGGAATTCCGTCAAGTTATCCCATAAAAAAAGAAAAATTGTTTTTTGGCGTTTGATAGTGAATTTCCTTTGTGCCATAATCCATGGCCATGAAGCAAAAGCATCAATTTATTATTTTCGCCATACTCATTTTGGCCATAGCCCTGTTATTCCGGTTCACAAGCATGGACTTAAAGGCCATGCATCATGATGAGGGAGTGAATTATTATTTTTCCAAGATGCTCAATGATTCCTTTCATTATCAATATAATCCCGATGCCTACCATGGCCCCTTTCTTTACTTTGCCGGATATCCGGCTTACGCTCTGGCCGGACCTTCAAAATTCTCTTTAAGATTCACTCCCGCTCTTTTTGGCATGGTTGCCATACTTTTTTTTATTTTGATGAGAAATGTAATTGGAAAGCCCGGTGCTATTCTGGGCGCCCTTATTCTCTCTATTTCTCCCGCTGATATCTATTTATCAAAAACCTTCATTCATGAGATATATCTATCGGCCTTCTCCATTGGTTTTTTATGGTCTTTCCTTGAGTATTCCAGGCAGCCAAGAGTAAGATTTTTATTCGGATTTTTCGTCTTCGCGTCCTTGGCATTCACAGTCAAGGAAACAACAGCGGTAATGGGCGTCGCCCTTTTTGGGGCATATTTTACCACCCGATTTATTTTATCCTGGTTTAAAAAGCCAGAAAAAGAGATGGATCCCTGCAAAATTAACTGGAAGGAAATCCGGCGTCAGAAAATTTTTCTCGCTGACGCTTTTGGGGTTGGCCTTGCCATCTGGGTTCTTCTTTTCTCCAGCTTTTTAACCTATCCTCAGGGAATAACTAAATTTTTCGTCGCATACGCTCCATGGTTAGAAACCGGATTCACTCATGAATCCGGGCATGAGAAAGAACTTCTCTATTTTGTCACCCTTCTTATTAAATATTACGCTCCGGTAATTTTGCCGGCCATTGCCACCGGAGTCTGGGCCTTTATCAAAAGGAATCCCAGGGGTCTGTTTTTGACTCTTTACTCCTTGTTTCTATTGCTTATTTATTCTGTTATTCCTTACAAGACCCCCTGGTGCGTCATGCAAATCGGCATTCCATTTATGGCTCTCGCGGCTTTTGGATTGTCCAAAGTCCTGGAGAGAAAAAATACAAGTCCCATGACCAGGCTCCATGTTTTGATTATTATGTTAATCTTCCTTGTCCCATATACCTATTACAGCTATGCCATAAATTTTATTGAATACGACAACGACAAGCACGAGATAATTTATGTCCAGACAGAACGGGCTTACGAAGATATGTTTGAGCTTATTGAGAAAATCGCGAAAAATTCCGGCATGAATGAGAATCTGACCATAGCCGAGGTCAAGGCGAAATATCCATCCTTTTTCTATTTGAGAAATTACGTCAATGTGGTCAACTATGGGGATGGACCTGAGGATATTGTCAAAGAAAAAGTGCTCCTGGTGGCTTTGGACAATTGGAAAGAGAATGATGTTTACCTTAAAAACACCATGGAAAAGCTTCCTTGTGAGTATTTAGAGGTAAACACTTACCCTGTTTGGCCCGGAACCTTTATCGCCCTGCTTGTTGAAAAGAAATTTTACTCAAAATACGCGAGAGAAACACCATGAAACAGATGAAAAAATTGCTCCCAAATGGCCTGCCGGTTATAATAAGCGAAGATCATTTTTCACCGGTTGTATCCATTCAAATCTGGATAAATGTCGGAAGCGCCGATGAAAAGCCGGATCAGGCCGGTTTAGCCCACGTTCTGGAGCACATGATATTCAAGGGAACTCCCACAAAGCCAGTGGGCGCCATAGCTGCTGAAGTTGAACAGGCCGGCGGGGATATTAACGCATTTACAGGGCATGACCAGACTTGTTACTACATCAATATGGCCGGCAGATATTTTGAAAAAGGGCTTTCAATTCTATCTGACGCCATTTGTAATCCTCTCTTTGATAAAACAGAGCTTGAAAAAGAGATAAAAGTAATTCTTGAAGAGATGGCAAAAGGAAATGACAGCCCATTTCACAAACTATCTGAAGCGGGCTTGTCAAAAGTTTTTCAGTCCCATCCTTTTGGAAAGCCTATAATCGGTAATAAAAAAGTCTTAAAAAAAATAAAAAGAGAAGACGTAGTAAAGTTTTACAAAAGGCATTACCGCCCATCGAACATGTTTCTTGTAATTACTGGGGATGTGGACGGCCAAAAAGCCTTTAAATTATCCGGGAAATTCTTTTCCGGTTTAAAAAAGGCGCCCTATCGAAAATCCCCCCGGCCCTTTGAACTCCCACAAAAAAGGACCAGGAGCGTAATTATCGCTGATGAAATTAACGAAATTTATCTCAATCTTCTTTTTAAAACTCCAGGAGTTTTTCATAAGGACGCGCCGGCTCTTGACGCCCTGGCAATGATTTTGGGAAGTGGAAATTCCAGCCGCCTTCATCAGGCTCTCTGGGAAAAAAGTTCTTTGGCTCATTCAACCTGGGCGTCGGCTTATCTCCCAAAAGACGCCGGCATTATCAATATCGGCATGGCTGCCGAACCCGGGCGGTTTCCAAAAGCATACAAATTGCTGCTCAAGGAGGTCTTCTCCTTTTGTAAAAACCCGCCCGCGTCTGTTGAAATTGATAAGATAAAACGGATCATTGAAGGTGAAATGCTCCACCAGCTTGAAACCTACCGGGGTAGGGGACGAAAAATTGGCTACTCTTTGTGCGTCAGCGGAAAAGCGGACTTTGAGGAACTTTACCTCGCGAGAATAAAGAAAATCGGCGTCAAAGATGTAATTGAAGGGGCTATAAAATACCTAACCCCTGAAAATTTAACTGTGGCTATGATAATTCCGAAAAAATATAAAAACAGAATTGATAGTACGAAGTTAAAAAAAATGTCCCGCTCAGCCTTTGAGAAAACCGGAAAAGTTCTTTCCTTTAATTCCCCTGTTTCTGAAAGTAAACCGAAGGTATATAAAATATCCAGTATTCACGCAAAGAGAAAGCAGATCAAAAAAGTCACACTTGGCAACGGCATTCGCCTGATCCTCGCTCAAAACCCCAACACCCCTCTTTTCGCTTTTAGAGCCATTTGCCTTGGTGGCAGAATACTTGAGCCGGTTCCCGGTATCTCCAGATTTACATCCGCCCTTTTGGACAAGGGCAATAAGCACCTTGACTCCTCCCGGTTTGCCCGGACAATTGACAGTATGGCCGGCAATTTCAGCGGGTTTTCAGGCCTTAACACTCTGGGTGTAGCAGGCGATTTTTTTAGCAGGGATATGGAAAAAGGAATGGAGCTTATCTGTCAAACCATTACAGAACCGGCGTTCTCTCCTAAGCAAATTGAGCAGGTGCGCCAGGAGATCAACTTCGCTTTTGTTAGACGAGACGACAATCCGGCCAGGAAAGTCTTTGACTTGTTTAATAGCAGTCTTTTCGGCGTCCACCCCTATGCCATTCCCTCTTTGGGAACAAAGGAATCCATCGAGAAAATCGACAAAAGGGCAATTGGCGGTTTTTGGAAAAAAGCCCTTTCTCCCGACAGGCTCGTTATCTGTCTTTCCGGGGATATCTCGATGAAAATCGCCTCCAGGGAGATTGAAAAGTATCTTGGCCAACTTAATCAAAAGAGTAAATTCAGGAAACCGGCGCAATTTATGCCTCCTGGGAAATCCAAAAAAGCCGGTTTTTTCATGCCCAGAGAACAAGCCCATATAGTCCTCGGTTTCAGCGGAATAGGAAATAACCATCCTGACCGTTACGCCCTGGAAATCCTTATGGCCGCCATTACCGGACAAGGAGGAAAGCTCTTTGTGGATTTAAGAGACAAAAAGCACCTTGCCTACGCCCTGTCCGGATTTAATGTCCTGGGAATTGACGCCGGCGCCTTTGGCTTTTATATGGGTACCAGGCAAAGTAATGTAAATAAGGGCATAAATGGATTAATTGACTTTGCCTACCAGGTGAAAAAGAGGGGAATAACAAGAGAAGAAATGACTAGAGCAAAAAGATACTTGTTGGGCAGCTTCGATATCGAGCTTTCATCCAACTCCAATATGGCAACTCAGATAGCCCTGTCTGAAACATACGGCCTTGGGTATCTTGCTCATCGGGATTACGGGAAAAACCTAAAAAAGGTCTCTTTATCAAAGATTCACGAAACAGCAAAAAAGTATCTCGACCTTGACAGGCGGGTTCTGTCTGTAGTCAGTTCAAAATAGATTATTTCTCTCCTGATCTTAAAAATGGAATTTAATCTTTGAGAATCACTGGACAATTTGAAAAGCATACACATATTACGAATATGGTGATTGGCGTTTTAAGAATTACAGAGATAATACTGTTCTTCTTGCTTTCAGGGGATCTATTCATTAAAATCACACCGCTTTTAATAATGGCGCCGCGCACCTGGACCCGAATGGTTCGGGCTGGGATGTCAACGCGTCTTGTTCAGGAGTTTTTATGAACAGAAATAAAATCGGTATTGGCGACCTGCTTGAGAAAAAAAAGCAGAGCCAAAAAATCACCATGTTGACAGCCTACGATTACCCGACAGCCAGGTTGCTCGATGAAGAGGGAATCGATACGCTTTTGATAGGTGATTCAGTGGCGAATGTAATGCTGGGATATCCCGACACTATTCCTGTAACCATGGATGAAATGCTCCACCACGTTAAGGCTGTTTCAAGAGGGGTGAAATACGCTCATGTTATTGGGGATATGCCCTTTATGTCCTACAATATATCGGCTGAGCAGGCCATTGAAAACGCCGGCAGGATGTACACACCGATCAGCAGCCGTCGCGCCAGTGCCATCCGCACTTTGTTCTT
>CAYSHR010000202.1:0-6693 GCA_964430795.1 uncultured bacterium | reverse complement strand
TTAACTTGGGGATTAATTTCCATAGTTGGTAAACTTCGCGGTTGACGGCTAAGTTGTAATTTAACTTGTTCCAGATGATTTTTATAAATATGGACATCGCCAAAAGTGTGGACAAAATCGCCTGGTTCAAGATCACAAACCTGCGCCATCATCATTGTAAAAAGAGAAAAGATCATTGTCCGCGGCCATATAGACAATCATGGTCCAGGAGGAGCCATCGTCATCGTCATCAGACGAATCATCGTCATCATCATCTGATGAATCGTCATCATCGTCAGCTATGGAGTCATCATCGTCGCTCTCCTGAAATTCACTTTGGTCATCACTATCGCCACCGCCATCGCAGGAGAAAAAGATGGTAAGAAATAATCCAAGGATAATAATCATAATTTTTAAAGAGTTGATATGTTTCATTTTTACTCCCTCAATATGGGGATAGGTTAATTTATTTCCCGAAGAGCGTTAGCTATATTTATCCTTGTTAAAACGAAGTTTCCATACTTTAAAGACAGCTTCAAGGAATATCTTCCTGTTCATTTTTGTCTGACCTTGAGTTCTATCAGCAAAGGTAATTGGTATCTGAAGGAATTTAAAATTTTTACACAGAGCCCTGTAATTCATCTCAACTGAGAAAGCGTACCCGTTTGACATTATTGAATCCAGTTCAATGGCCAGCAATGTCTCCCGCCTCCAGGCCTTAAAGCCTCCTGTAAAATCATCAAGATCATAACCTAGAATCAATCTTGAGTAGAAAGATCCTCCCTTGCTTATAACTTTTCTATACCAGGGCCAGTTTACAGTACCGCCGCCCTGTACGTACCTGGAACCTATGGCAAGGTCGTTCTCCTTTAGAGCTTCAAAAAGAAGGGGAACAACTTTAGGGTCGTGGGAAAAATCACAGTCCATCTGGGCAATTCTCTCATATCCCTTTTCCAGTGCCCACTTGAAACCTCGAACATAGGCAGGTCCCAGACCTCCTTTTCCAATTCCAGAATTTAAAAAAACATGGGGATTATCTTTTGCGTAGTCAGAAACCAGATCACCGGTTCCGTCCGGGGAGGCATCATCACAAACAAGGACATGACATCCGCCTACCGCCAGGGACAGGGCGTCAAGCATGGCAACGATGTTTTCTTTCTCGTTATAAGTTGGTATTACAATAATGTCTTTCATAGCTTCTTATATCTTCCCTTTATCCAATTCCATCTTATCATAAAAAGCTCATAGGCGCTTCTGGCAATATCAAAAACAAGATTTACCTTGGTGGCCGGAGAGTTGGTCCATGTAACTGGGATTTCAAATAGGGACATCTTCCATCGGGAAGCCAGAAACAGCAACTCAGTATCGAAGCTCCACCGATTAATCAGGCTTTTGGGAAATATTTCCTGGGCTGCTTTTGCGGAAAAAGCTTTGAAACCACAGGTGAAATCCGTAACAGCAGGGGCGAATACCAGCCTCACAAACCTTCTATATACATCTCCCAGTAATTCCCTGTATTTGGGCTGGTGAATAATGACGTTGCTCCTTGTGCTCTTTCTGGTGCCGATTACTACATCATTACCCTCTTCAATTTTTGCCAGAAAATCATCCGCCCTGTTTATTGGCACGGACATATCAATGTCGGTAAACAACCTGACTTCACCATGGGCTTTCAGCATCCCTTTTTTTACAGCATGCCCTTTACCCCGATTCTCAACATATGAGACGATATTGAATCGGCTATCCCCTTCAGTATGTTTCCGGACAATGGACATTGTGTCGTCAGTGCTGCCGTCGTTTACCAGAATAACTTCACATGTAAAATCTCTGGCGTCCATGTACGCCCGGATTTCGTCCAGTCCTTCATCAAGTCTTTGAGCTTCATTGTACATTGGCACGATAATTGAGAGTTTTGTTTTCATAATCCCTGTATTAAAAAAGTTAACAAATGGGGTCCCTTGCCGACCAAGTCCTTCCCTTTAAGGTGGATTTACCATCTTCCGCTTGCATTTGGCTATAAGAAACTTCAGTTTCTCATCTCCTGGATTTTCGCCGGCAAGTTCCATAAGCACAACCAATGCTTTGGAATACTTCTCCTGTTGTAAAAGAGAGCTTGCCAACAATACCTTCAATTTATATATCCATTTTGGGTCTTTGGCGTATCTAAGACCGTTTTTAGACCATTTTATTGATCCGGTGATGTCTTTGGCTTCCATCAGGAACTTAGACAGGTAATATGAAATTTTGTACTGGGCTTTATTTATCTTCAGAGACTTTCCATAAGCTGATATGGCGTTATTTTTCATACCAAGGCCCAACGCGATGGACCCATAACTGTTCCATAGACGATATTCCAGAGGATCCAATTCTGTGCTTTTCAGGGCATATTCCAGAGCTTTCCTTCCATTTCCATTCAGCATTTCAACAGACGCGAGATTAGAGTATATCAACCCGTTATCAGGGCTGATGGCCAGAGCCTGGCTCCACGACTTTCTCGCTAGATCAGGCTTGCCGATTTTAAGCAAAAACTCGGCTCGCTTATTCCAGAATCTGGTTATAACCTCCAGGGCTGTCCAGTCATTTTTATTAAACAATGGATCAAGCATTGTTTTTCCTATAGTGCTTTTCAATATTTCATTGCTCTTTACCATGGACTCGATAAAATCCTCATCAGCAAGGGGAGTTCCAAGAACCTTCCAGAAACGCCCTCGCAAGGAAAGATTCTCAATATAAATCTTCTCCTCAGGTTCCCACCCAAAGTCCCAATAGGGCATATGGCTATTCATATTATCCATCATAAATCTATAATATGAATATTGCTTCCCATCCAAGGAGGTCACACTCAAATCAGAAAACTTCCTTTTAAGATAAGAAGGATTTTCCAAATATGCCCTATGAAAATGGATTACATCCTCTTTCCACCTTTCAATGCTTTGAATATAGACAGTAGTATAGTTGATGTAGTCCTCGTATGAGATCAACATGGAATCATCGGGTAAAGTACTTAGCAATGACCTGGATTGCTTCCAAACAAGGTCATGGTCACTTCTGTCGCAAAATTGGTAATTATTAAAAAACTGATTTAGGACTACAGCCAGAGTAAAAAAAACAAGCAAGACGACAATCGTCTTTTTTAGTTTTGGCCGTAGCGCAAGAACATATGAAAGGAGAGATGACAGGCAAGCAACAGAAAGAAGGGCGACAATCAGGTAGATGGTAAGGTAACCAAAATCCTTTTTCCAATCTCTGACATAAAGATATAAATGCCCTATAATTATAAGCAACATAAAAAGGGCGGTTCGCCATGACTTTATTAAGACCAAGAAAATGCCGCCTGTTGCCAGAAGAGCATGAATAACTGTATTTTGCGACAGAATGTTCCAAAAAAGATGACCAAGGTTCTCAAATATTCTGTGCCATGGGTAGCTTTGCAGAAGGTCTGAATATTTTTGGCCTGTAATGTGAGCAATAAAGGCATTCAGGGTTTCCGGATTTCCATAATTGAATGTAGGAGAAGTTTTGGTTCGAACAGGCAAAAGGAGAAAAACGGAAAAACCTGCTAGAAACCAGAAGGCGAAGCCGATAATTTTGCCGGGGGAAATGTCGGATTTTCTTGTAAGAAAAAGAAAGATGAAAAAGGCTGGAGTATAAAGAACCATCACCATATGTAAACCGCATGAGATGCCCAGCAGAAAACCGATAGAGTATAAAATACGCCTATCCATGGTTTTTTCATTACCTGAATAGCCAACCGACAGTGCAATAAGAAACGCCAGAACAGCCATCATTCCAGTGTAAACCTCGGCTGTTACAGTCCAATACCATAGACCGCTGGAAAAAGATAAAGGAATAACCGAGAATACGCTTACAGAAAGGGCGACGCCGGGGGACAGATTCGGTGCCGCCAGTCGCGACATTTTTTTCCCCGCGAGGATAAAAGCGAAAAAAGCCAGGACCCCCAGAAATGTGGAAGCGAGATTGCTTCTGAATGCGATATTTCCAATGGGCGCTCTGGCTATTGATCCGGCCAGCATGGTATATGTGGGGCTTCCGGCAGGATGCCCGATATCCAAATTGAAAGGAAGCATGACGAATTCAGCGCTGTCGCGCCAAAATGGTCCCGGGGCGATGGTTAAAAGATAAACCAGAAGGACAATAAGCCCTGTAAAGAGAATAATCCAGGTTCGCATCTGTAAAACCCAACACTTTGATATATAGCTTTTATACCAACTTTGAGGCGACTTTGCTCTGAGCTTCTTTTGCTTCTGCCACAGTCCTTTCCATCAATTCCTCAACAGTGGGAATATCATCTATAAGGCCGGTCACCTGGCCAATGGGATAGATACCCAGGTCAGCGTCACCCTCGAGAATAGAGAGGCGAAAAGCCCGAAACCCTATAGCTATATAAGCAAGCTGCATCATTTTTCCAAGACCCATCTTCATGGTCTGGGACAACAATTTCAAATAGGGCGTCTCAAGCTCTTTGGCGATATCAAAAGAATTCACAAAAGCCGTCCACAATCCCAGCCTTCTTTTAAGGGCTTTTTGCATCCCCGGAGTATCCATGGCCCGGCCGGCCATGCCATCAATTTTATCACTTCTGATAGTATCGGTTATCTGTTTGTCAATGGTGAGTTGCTTTGATTTTTCATGCACCGGGCTTTCAACGGTATTTGTAAAACGGCTCCCCATGGCCATACCTTCAGCACCCAAAGCAAGGGCGGCGGCCAGACCTCTTCCGTCGCCAAAACCGCCGGCCGCGATAACCGGAATATCAAGAACCGCGGCAAGTCTGGCAATAAGAACCAGTGACGTTACTTCGCCGCCATGAGCAGCGGCCTCATATCCGGTGGCGATCACCGCGGCGCAGCCATAATCCTGGGCTCTTTTGCCATGGCGCTCATTGACAACCGAAGCCACCACTTTGCCGCCGTATGCCCTGGCGCCCTCTACCAGCCAATCTCCTTTGCCAAGGGCGAAATTGATCACAGGCACTTCCTTTTCCAGAAGAATTTTCGCGTTCTCAATGGCGCCGGGAAATATAAGAGTGGCATTAGCGCCAAAAGGCTTATCAGTCAGAGCGCGAATCTCATCAATAGCTTCTCGTGTCTGGACAGGGCTAAGATTGCCTGTGGCCAGAATTCCCAACCCCCCGGCGTTTGATACCGCGGCCACAAGCTTTGGCTCGCTGATAAAACTCATTCCGGAAAGTAATATCGGGTATTTGATGCCAAAAAGTTCTGTAATGGCGGTCTTCATAAAATGCCCCTTTTTCAATAGAAAATCTTAATGAATTGAACTTAAATCAAGAAATAAGTTCTCTTGTAAAATCTCTTTTTCAAATCGAAAAACAAAAATAGAAGGAGTGGATGAAAATAGCAATGGTTTTTTCTCCGATATGCTGCTGAAAATTTTTGGCGGAGACAAAAAGCCTCCGCCAAGTCAGGGGTAGGAAGGAAGGACTAGAAGGTAATCCAATTACCCAGGGCAAATCCATAGTGGGCGTTCTCTTCTGAAAGATAAATACCGTTGGCCTGGCCAATCTGGGTATTATCAGCTTCCAGGACATCAAGATCAAAGACTCCCTTTTCAACAGCGTCCACTACATTAGTGTACTGACCATATAGCTTTCCTTTGAAATCGCCGTCAGTATCAATATATTTTCCTTTTATAATACCTGTTCCATCTCCATTGGGAATGTATCTGCACCGTTCATGCCCCATGAGTGTTCCGGAGCCGTTTTCCCATTTTCCCTTGAAAATGCCGCCTTCAACTTCAGGAAGATTTCTCCAATGTCCCGAGAGAAAACCGCTGGAGCCCAGGCCGGTTGTCAAGTGCGACGCCAGAGCCACATGATCGTTGTAAAGCTCGGTTTCTTCCATCATAACAACGTCCATAAGCTCAGCCACCGTAAGGTCCAGTTCGTAGGCACCGATAATAAAGTGGAGAATATTTTCATCGTCCGGCGTATCTCCCGGCTCAAGACGAAGAACAAGACCATCATAATGGGGCAGGATTCTACTTTGCCAGGAGACGATCCGTTCATCATAGCGGGTGTCGATTTCAGAGTCATGGTTTTCAAACCTTACGGTTCTCTCAATAACGAGTAAACCGTCGTCAATGGTGATGCTCCCTGAGTAATCACGGGCTGGATTAGGATCATCCCAATCAACAATCAGGTTTCCCCATAAAACTCTGATATAGAAAACATCGCCGGTGCCCGCGGTTTTAGTGAGATTGTCAAAAGGATCGTCGTAAGGCGTATCCTCTGTCATGGCGAGAATTTCCTTGTCGCCAAATCCGGGGGCTTCATTCTCTGAGTTGTAATAATCACCCAAATCAGCCTCGCCCTTGTCATAATCCAAATTAATAGTGTCGTCATCAGTTCCCTGACCACATCCAAAAAAGAAAAGGGGGACCAGAATTACAATCAGATACCAATGCCTTATAATTTTTTTTCCCATGTCGTGCCTCCTTGTTGAAAAATTATTCATGCCCAAATGATAACGGCAGGATGTAAACTCAATATTTGGGTTTGGATAAATTTTGTAAGAATTATAAAAAAGAATTTACGTTTCTTTACAATGTTGAGGCAACTTGTTACTTGGAGAGGTGATGCTCCACAAGCTTGGCCATTTCCGAGAGGTCAAAGGGTTTTTTCAGATAATCCACCGCCCCCAACTCAATGGCTCTTTTCCTTTCTCCCCTGAACTG
>CAYSHR010000201.1:0-6734 GCA_964430795.1 uncultured bacterium | reverse complement strand
GCTTTCTTGTTAAAAAACCCCCGGTGACAAGAAAGAGTATGATCGATAAGCTCACAGCCCCAATGATCAAAATCAGATTTACCGCCATGCTCTTTGGATGATAAAATGGGGGCAGCGCTTTGTTTATGGGGACTGATACATACATTACCGCCGCTGTAAAAAAGGAAAACCAGAATGCTAGAACAGAAGGGCATTTTTTTTTATACAGAAAACCGGCAAAGCCGAACATCAAGGCGGCGGCAAGAGCCAGAACCCCAAATACGCAGGCATAAAATCCCATGAACATTATCGGTTTCGCCAATATGTCCACTGTGTCGCCAAGAAGTGGAGTTCGAGTCAGAACCCCCCTGAAAGGAAATTCAAAAAGACCGATAACCACGCCGGTAAAGACGCCAACCTTAAAAAAAGTGAGTATAATTTGAAGATAAGGCTTTTTTTTGCTTAACATATTGGCAGCTTTATCTTTAATGGGAGCCTGTGTCAAGGTTTGAAGGTTGCCGGATTACTTGGCCTAACCCATTAATGTTTTGACTCATTATGAAAAATCTAATCCACGTACATGGAATCAAGAAAAGCCTGATACTTTTGTGTCACAATTTTTCTTTTTACCTTTAAAGTCGGCGTCAGTTCTCCTGTTTCCACGGTAAAGTCATCAGGTACGATCTTGAAGTATTTCACTGTTTCAAATCCCCCACGCCCTTTATTGGTCTTCTCAATTTCCTTTTCGATAAGCTTGACAACTTCCGTGGTTTGGCAAAAGTCATTCCAGTTATGGTGTGGTATGTTGTTTTTTAAAGCCCAGGGCAGCATTACTTCAGGGTCAAGGGTCACAAGAGCCGTGAGGTACTTTCGCTTATCTCCATGAACCATGGCCTGGCTGATATATCGACTCTTTTTCAGGGAGTTTTCCATGTTCTGGGGCGCGACATTCTTGCCGCCGGATGTAACAATAATATCCTTTTTCCGATCGGTAATTTTCAAAAAACCATCCTGGTCAATCTCCCCCACATCTCCTGTCATATACCACCCGTCCTGGGTTAAAACCTGGCTGGTAAGGGCTTCGTCTTTATAATACCCGGAAAAAATCAGAGGCCCTTTAACCATGATCTCGCCGTCATCGGCTATTTTCAGGTCGGTGCCCGGCACAGTTTGCCCTACTGTTCCAAAACGATAATTATCAGGCAGATTGAAGGTAACTCCACAGGAGGTTTCAGTGGCGCCATAAGCCTCGAGGGCGGTGATGTCCGCGGCGTGAAAAAACTCCAGAATCTCTTTTGAAATAGGCGCGGCGCCGCTTCCTATAAACCTTATACGCCCGCCAAATACATTGTTGATTTTCTCAAACACCAGCTTTTTCGCGACTTTGAATTGGAGATTTAGAGCAGGGGGCAGAGGTTTTTTTATCTGTTTATATTTACTGGCCTCGCGCCCGACTTTCATACTCCATCTGAAAAGATTATACTTGGGAAAGCCCTGCTCCCGGGCCTTCTGGATAATTTTAGAGTAAGCCTTCTCAAAGATTCTGGGCACGCTGTAAAAGATGGTTGGCTTTATATCGGCAAGATCGCCAAGAAGATTTTCGGTCCCCTGGGCATAAGCGGCGCGAGCGCCGGCCCATATGCACGCCAGACTGGCCGCTCTCTGATAAACATGAGACAAGGGCAGCCAGGTCAGAGCTACATCCTGGTCCGTCACCCCAAGAAGTTCGGCCATGTGCATAGCCTCGGTAAGTAGATTCAAGTGGGTGAGAATCGCGCCCTTTGGTGGCCCGGTTGTGCCTGACGTGTAGATATATGTGGCATGGTTATTCTGACCGATGGAGTTCGCGATTTTATCAAGCTTGTGGCCAAACGTTTTCTCTCTTTCTGCTGAACGCGCCGCGAGATCACTGAATTTTATAACTTCCCTTTCCCTTTTCTCCACCTTGTCAATGACGATTATCCGGGAAAGCTCCGTGCAACAGGGCGCTATCTTCTCCACCTTGTCCAGCAAAATCCGGTCTTCGACAAGGACCGCCTTGCCCTGGCAATGTGACAGAATATATTCGATCTGGTTGGCGGGCAGGGTCTGGTAAATCCCCACCACTATCGCGCCGATCATGCCGGCTCCTTTATCAAAGATATCCCACTGGGGGCGGGTGCTTGATATGATGGCGACTTTATCGCCCTTTTTGATTCCAAGCTCCAATAAAGACAGGGCGACATTCCTTATCTTATCCCCATACTCCTCCCAGGTCACGGATTTCCACTTGCCCTCTTCCTTGAATTTATATGCTTCCCGTGTTCGATATTTCTTTACCCGGTCAAAAACCATTTCGGAAATGGAATTGTATTTCATGGCGCCGCCCTTTATTCGGGACATGGTTGAATGGCACTAAGATAAGCTCTTTTTATTTTCGCAAATTGGCTGATCAACAGCAGCCGTTGCCGATGATCAACACCGCTGGATAGGGACGCCGCATGCCACCCGTTTTCTTTGCTCCATGACATTGTTCGTAGGTCCACCACATTGTTCGTAGGTCCACCACATTGTTCGTAGGGGCACGGCATGCCGTGCCCTTTTAGCTCGAATACGGATCGAGAGACGACGCTACATTTCATCAGTGTCGTATCCCTGGGCACGGCATGCCGTGCCCCTACAGAGAAATCAAAAAAGACGCCCTTATTTAATGACATCCGGGACATGGTTATAATAATTTCCATATCGAAGGTTGAGATTGTTAAAGGTTCCTTCTATTTAAAAACGATCAACGCGGCTATCGCGCTTTTTCAAGGCACAATCACATATAATATTTATAAGCTATTCTATTCCGATTGGTTAGATTATCACGCTCTGGCACCGCGTGCAATTGGAAAGCCGCCTTGGGTTTTGGCTTGATTCATAATTATTCTCAATCAGTCTGGTCCGTATTGCAATTTTTTTCATTTTCCGTACTATTAATAAATAAATCCTCCGGAGGGGCATAAATGAAAAAATGGGCGGCGGCGATTCTGTTTGTCGCGATAATGGTTGTCTGGACCCCTGCCCTTGCCCAGGTGGAAACCCGTTGCGGTCTTTCCACAGGGTTTACAGCCGGCGGCTCCATCCCATATGACCCTGAGGTTCATAATGAATTCGACTATCTGATTCGCCTTGAGCTAAATGTGAAGTATTATTTGTTCTGGGGCGTTTCCATTGACGGCGGAATTGGGTATCAATATGGACAGGGCGCCCCTGAGAGAATTTTCCTTGAGGACACCTGGGTGAACCTGGATGTGCCGGGAACCAGTTTCTGGAGAGCGGCGCCTCTTTTTTCCACAGTGAGAGTCGAGTTCTGGCGCCTTGGAACTTTTAACCCCTATATTGGCGGCGGCGGCGGCATAACCTTTTTAACCATCGAACGAAAAGGATATGAGCTGAATCAGCCCATCAGTAACGGCGGTCAGATCTGGGCGCCTCAATATTTCGGCCTGGTGGGATTCGATATCGCTCTTGGAAAATACTGGTCTATCCGCTTCGAGGGAAGATATCGCGGTCTGCCCACAAACCAGGAATATTTTGACAACCTCAATTTCGGCGGCTTGGATATTATGGGCGGCATCAACATCTTCTTTTAGACGGCGAGCCGCTGCCTGTCCTGAGTTTACCGAAGGGGAGCCAATAATCTTGGATACGGTAGTGACAAGTTACGATTTGCTTGTAGGGGCGCGGCATGCCGTGGCCAGAGATTTCGCCATGATGAAAAACATCATCGTCTCTCGATTCCCAATCCGCTTCGACCTATAAAGGCACGGCATGCCGTGCCCCTACTTATCTTAGCGCCATTTCAAGGCGTCCCCCGAAACTCACGAAGGATCTTGTTCAAGCTTGAACAAGGGTGTCGAGAGATATCTTTCGCCGCCGTCAGGTAAAATAGCCACGATGAGCCCCGACTCTATTTCCCGGGCTTTTTTTAGCGCCAGCCAGACCGCGCCCCCTGATGACATTCCACAGAGAATCCCTTCCTCTTTGGCAAGCCGTCTCGCGGTTTCAAAGGCGTCTTTATCCTCGATGATCTGTTTTTCATCCACAGCGCCCTTGTTCCATATTCCCGGCACATAGGCCTCTTTTAACGATTTCAGCCCTTGAATTTTGTGCCCTATTACCGGCTCGCCGGCAATGATTTTAATATCCGGGTTGTATTCCTTTAACCGCCGGGATACCCCAACGATGGTTCCACAGGTTCCTATGGTGGAGACGAAGTGGGTAACTTTGCCCTGGGTTTGTTCCCAGATTTCTTTTCCGGTGGTGTTATAGTGAACAAGGGGGTTAGCCGGGTTATTGTATTGGTCGGGAAGGTAGTAATTTTCCGGCGCCTCGTTTACCATGTTATAGGCGACCTCGATAGCGCCATCGGTACCTTCGTCCCCAGGAGTAAGTATAAATTTCGCACCGTAAGCCGCGAGAATTTTTCTGCGTTCAAGGCTTACCGATTCGGACATGACAAGAAGCAACTTGTAGCCCTTTATGGCGCATATCATGGCCATGCCTATTCCGGTATTTCCGGAAGTGGGCTCAATGACGGTCTTGTCCGGGGTGAATTCTCCGGATTTTACAGCTTCCATAATAAGAGACTTGGCTGTTCGGTCTTTTACCGATCCACCGGGATTGCAGCCTTCGAGCTTGACAAAAACCTGGACTCTGGGATTGTTGTTTACCCTTTCAAGGGCAACTAGGGGGGTATTGCCGATCTTGTCCAGTATGCTTTGCCCTCCTGCCATTATCTGCCTCCCAGAGAGTATCCATTTATTAATCTTTGAGTTTGTAACAGCAGATAAAGGGAAAAGCAAGATTTTAACGGCATTTGATAATCGGGAAATGCCCGTTTTTTGGCGCGATTGAAACTTTGTCTTTGTCCAAAAGAGTGAAAATGTTATTGTTCCTCGTTGATAAAAATTGAACATGGACCAAGATTTGAATCCATCAAAAAAGCTTCGGCATTATTTTATTTTGCTTCGGCCAAAAACCCTTCTGCCTCCAGCCATGGGCATGATAACCGGAGGGCTTGTCGCCCTTGGCGCGGAGCCGAGGTTTCAGAGCGACCTTGGGGATACATGGGACAGAATCGCCTTTAATATCGCTATGGGAACATTTATGGCCGTCTGCTTAAACGGCGCCTCAAATGGGATAAACCAGGTAGCGGACAAGAAGAATGATTCTATCAATAAGCCCCACAGAGTAATTCCCTCGGGCAAGGTTTCCCGAATCGAAGGGATTTTTATAAGCCTCTTTTTCTGGCTCCTGGCCCTTTTACTCTCATATGTAATCAGTATCCAATGTTTCTGGATTGTGGCGGCAGCCTCTTTTTTTATTTTCAATTACTCTCTTGCTCCTTTGCGTTTAAAGGCCAGGACCTTTTTGTCGAACTTGGCCATTGCCTTGCCGAGGGGTTTTTTGTTGCCGGTGGCAGCGTGGTCAACTGTAAAAACCATTGAACTTGTCGAACCGTGGTTTATTGGCGGAATCTTTTTTCTCTTTATTTTAGGCGCCGCGACGACCAAGGATTTTTCGGATATCAAGGGCGACAGGGCGGCCGGATGTAAAACCTTGCCGGTCAGATTCGGAGTAAAAAAATCGGTCTACATAATTTCACCTTTTCTGGTCCTTCCCTTTCTATTGCTCCCGGTGTTTTCTTTCTTCGGATTTTTAACAGGCAACAGCCTGGTGTTATGGGTGATTTCGATTCTCCTGGCCGGCTGGGGGACATTTGTCATAAGGCGATTATTGAGAGAAAATGAGAATATCCTTTCCCAGACAAACCACTCCAGTTGGACCCATATGTATATGATGATGGCGCTTTTGCAGTGGGGAATGGCCCTGGCTTACCTGTTATAAGAGAGTAATGGAATAATTTTTTATGAAATCATCTACGTGGCGAAAGTCATTCCTTTAGTTACAAAAAGCAAAAAAGCCAGGCGCAGGTTGTTTTCAAACTGGTCGGCGCGATTTGATTTTATCTGTTCAATGCTATGTCCGTTTATTCTCATGGCCTGGTCAACCAGCGCGGGACCCAAATCAAGATCGGCTGCCAGGGCGTCAAAATCTTCGCTTATATTCAGTTTCAACTTCTCTTTATTCTGCTGGAAAAAAGTATCGTAAATGTCTTTTTTTCTGGCGATATTCAGAATGCCGGTTTCGATGATTTTTTCTAAAGGCGTGGGCTTAAAATTTGTCTTGATATCTCTTACCCGGCTTTCGTTAAAAATGAATTTTGATTTATACCATCTTCTTTGAAACACATTTAAGAGCTTCAGTATCTTATGTTCGGTGATGTATTGACACACCTGCACTGAAGTGAGGATGTTCATTTTCACAATAGCCTCTCCCTGGGGAAGGTCATTCATTTTGGCGAATTCCAGGGTTTCCTTATTCAGTTCCCGGGTTATTTTTTTTATGCCGATGAGAAACCGGCCAAGGGTGTCGTCACGCATATAGTTTGATACTACATCCAAAATATTCCCGTCATGAATGTAGATTTTCATTTTTCTTCTTTCGCCTTTAAGCAGAAGAATGCCGGCTTTTCTGTTGTTTAATAAATTGAAAAACAGTCTGCCCATGGAAAAAAGATTGACCGTTCCTTTGTTCCACTGTTTTTGATTTGTAGTTTTTGCCGGGCTCTCTGGGGGATCAGTTCTAAAAGCCCCGGGGTAATTGTTTACAGGGGAGGGTTTTTCGTTTTCAGTCCAGTTTGTAATATATCCGTATAGTTCGGCCTG
>CAYSHR010000200.1:0-6767 GCA_964430795.1 uncultured bacterium | reverse complement strand
TGTAACCTGATAATAAAGTTATTTCGGAGTTTCTTTTGCCAATTCCGTTGAAGAATGTACTTGCCATGGCAACCGCGTCTATTGGTTGGAAATTATTTCAAAACCGACGCCCTATAAATATAATGTTCGCTCCCACGGATCGCTGTACAGGGCAATGCGTATATTGCAAAATACCGGAACGAAAAAGTAAAGAGATGACTCTCGACCAGATAAAGTCAATGCTTGATGAAGCAGCTTCCATGGGCGCCCAGAGGCTGGGAATCTGGGGTGGCGAGCCCCTTTTACGAAAAGACCTTGGAGATATTATCGCCCATGCCAAATCCCTAAGCTTGTTCGTTACAGTGGATACAAACGGCCACCTTATTCCAAAGTGTAATGAAGCCCTACGGCTTGTGGATCACATGAACATTTCGTTAAACGGTGATAAACAGGCTCATGAGGCGGCTTGTGGCGCGGGTTCTTTTGATAGGACCATGACCGGGATTAAGCATGCAATTGGGCGGCACCCTTTTTGGACCATAACCGTCCTTACAAAAGCCAATATCGACAAGATCGACTGGATTCTTGAGACAGGAGTAAAATATGGCTTTCTAGCCTCCTTTCAACCCCTTCATCACAATGATAAACTCGGCGCCAATGACAACCTTCGCCCGGAAGCTTCAGCTCTAAGGCAAGGGATTGAGCACCTTCTAAAAAGAAAAAATGAGGGCGCGCCAATCGCCTCATCTAAAAAGTACCTTGAGCATCTTCTTAACTGGGATGACTTTAAAATTTGCACATCCCAAAAGCCGTTAAGGGGGCGATCCTGCCTGGCGGGAAATCTCTATTGCAACGTTGATGTTGATGGATCACTATATCCCTGTTCTCTTCTTATAGACGAGTATGACGCTCCTGTAATTACTGATATTGGATTTAAAGCCGCTTTTGAAAAGCTAAAGCCCGCAACGTGCCAAAGCTGTCTGGCGGCCTGTTTTACAGAATATAATTTACTATATCACCTTGACTTTAGTACCGGTCTTAACTGGATGAAAGCTCTTATGAAATGAACTTTTACAAAAATAATCCTGTCGTAATTATCGGTGGCGGCATTAGCGGATTGACCCTGGCCCATCTGCTTTTAAAAAGAGGGATTTCAGTATATGTTATCGAGAAGGAAAAGGCGCCCGGCGGCCTGGCTCGTTCCTTCAGTTACGGCGAATTTACCTTTGATATCGGTCCTCACAGATTTCATACGGATAATCAGAGTATTTCTGATTACATTCTGGATATTCTCGGTGACGATCACTTGATTATCTCAAGAAACAGTCTTCTAAGATTCAAAGGTCATTACTTCCCGTGGCCAATTCACCCGTCATGGAATCTCTTTAAATTTCCACCGCGTCTGGCTATTTCCATTCTTCTCGATCTATTTTCTCTATATAAAAATAAGCCTACCGTAACTTTCAAAGACCAGATTATAAACATGTACGGTAAAACAATGTATCGCCATTTCTTTGAGGGCTACTCTTCAAAGTTTTTGGGAATCGTTCCCGAAATAACACACCCTGATTGGGCATCCACCGGAATTGATAGAGCGATTATCGACAACAGGCTGGAGATAAAATCTCTGGGCAAATTAATCCTAAGTTCCTTAACGGTCAAAAAGCACCCGGAACTTAAATTCATCTATCCCATTAATGGTTGCGGTGATTTTATCAATAAGCAGGTTAAGCTGATAACCAAGATGGGCGGCAAAATCATTTGTGATTGCAATGTGGATAAAATGAAGGTCAATAAGGGTGTTGTCGAATCCATTCACGCTGGAAATGAAATCATTGAGCCTTCCATTGTTGTATGGACCGGAACTATTCATTCTTTACTTAAAGGGCTCAACAAACCATTGCCCCAACTGAATTATCTTGCCCTTGTTTGTTATAATTTTATGTTAACCCAGGGCACGCCCTTTCCTTTTCAATGGAGTTATCACGGCGCCGCTGATATTATTTTTTCCCGCACCAGCGTACCTGATAATTTTTCTTACCAAAACTCCCCCGGGTCTAAAAGAGGACTCTGTGTTGAAGTAACCACGCGGGAAAACGGGAAAGTTTTTCATGATCCGGAGAAATATATTGAAAGGGTTATTCTTGATCTGGAAAAAGAAAAGCTTTTGAAAACTGAAAATGAGATTGAGCAATACAGCATTGAGAAATTCCCATGGTCCTATCCTATTTATCATATGGATTATAAAAAACATCTTGCCGGAGTTGACCAGGTTATGTCTGAATATAAAAATATAATAAGAGCCGGCCGACTCGGACGCTTCTGGTACAATAACATGGATCATTGTATTGGCGCCGGCCAAAAACTCGCCATGAAAATATCTGAGTTATTAGAGAAATAATGATGGAGCCATCTTGAAATCTTCCGACACAATTGAAATACGAAAAACAGAAGGTACGTGCCCTGTATGTATAAAAATGGTGGAGTCAAGAGTGGTTGTCAAAGAAGGTTCCGTTTACATCGAGAAACACTGCCCCGAGCATGGTGTTAACAGCGGTCTTCTTTCAAACTCGGCTGACTACTACCAAGATCTCATGTCATTTTATTTCAAAGTCATGGAAAAAAGCAATCCTCAGCGGGATTATATTTTAAGGCTTACCGCCAAGTGCAACATGGAGTGCCCTATTTGTCTTGCCAGCGCCAATGATTACCAGGAAAAGGACCTCGGTCTTAAAGATATTCAACAATTTTTTAAGGGAAGAAAAAAAGTTAAGCTCGACCTGATGGGCGCTGAGCCCACCTGCCGGGATGACCTTGAGAATATAATCAGATGGGCTAATGATAACGGCCATATCACGGCTCTACACACCAACGGAATTCTTATAGGCGATAGTGATTATTTCAAAAAGCTGGTTGACGCGGGATTAAAGGAAGCTCATCTCCAATTTGATTCCTTTGAAGCCGGCCATGACATGATAATCAGAGGGCGCGGCATGGAATCCGAAAAGATGATGGCTCTTGATTCTCTGGGTAAATTCTCAATTCCCACTGACCTTGTGGTTACTGTTCTTCGTGGTTTGAATGAAAATCAGATGGGGAAAATTCTCGATTTTGCTACTACTGAGGGCTTTATCAAGGAAGTCTTTTACCTTGGATGCAGAAGGCTGGGCAGGGCAACGGATGATTTTGCCGACAGCGCCTATGCTCCTGATGAACTCATCGACATCCTCGCGGATCAGACCAACAATAAGATATCCAGAGATAGTATACGAGTTTTTCAGAAGCTTTATTTTTCAATCCTTGCCATATTAAAAATCAGAAAGTGTTTCTATATTCATCACTATTTGGTTTTCAGAAAAAAAGATGGTTGGCGCCCTATTGATAACTTTATGGATTTTAATTTTCTGGAACCGAGACTTGATCGTTTTGGAAACATGTTCAAAAAATCAAAAATCCTCTCAACAATCTATCTTGGTTTTTCGGTTCTGGCTTCCATTATCAAGAAAGGCGGCTTTTCGATTATTTATGAGGTTTCCACCCTTGCCATGATGCTTCTTCTGGGTTTTGACCTGTCGAAAGTTAAACGAAAATCGGTTCTATTAGGATTTATTACAGCATGCGATCCCTGGATTTATGATAAAGCCGTTTCAGACAATTGCGGTAAAGGCGAGGTTTCCACTGATGAGGGATTTCATGATTCGGGTGCCGACGCCAATGTTGGCAGGGAGAGGTCTCACCGCACTATTGATATTGGAAAAGATGGCGAATAAAACTAGTTGAAAGGTGTTGTTATCGATTTTTCCCCCAAGCAAATTCGATGGCTAAAGTCCTTTATTTTTACCCTGGTAATCGAGGCGCCGGTTTTTATTCTATTTGCCAGGTCCTTTCTTTCAAAGGCTGCAAAAGTAGATCAAGAGGATCAAAAAACAGGGGAGATGATTCCCGTTCATCAGAAGATAACCATCTTTCAGGCGGCTTTCGCCGGCGCCATTGGAACCTGCCTGACCCACCCACTGTTGTGGTTTGTATGGCCGGGAGTAATCAGAGAACTTTTTGGCGGGCAAGTTGAATATAAATATCTCTATTCAATCTACGTGATATCCGGCGAACTAATTGTGGCGACAATCGAGAGTTTCACTTTCTATTTTGCTTTGTCTAAAAAAATCCCTTTATCAAGAGCCGTGGCCGCCTCCTTTTTTGCCAATGCCTCAAGCTTTGGTCTTGGACAACTCCTTAGACATCTTTTCCCGGGAATAATCTGATAAATCGTAAAACAGGAACTACTTAGGTTTTCGTATGTACAAAGCTCCAACAGGACAGACCTCAACGCAGGCGACGCAATCGCCACAGTCCTGATCCAACAGAGGTTCACCGTTAAATGTGCCAACCATGGTGTCAAGGCCTCTTTTTGTAAAATCAAGAACTCCTTTATTGACTACCTTGTTGCAAACGTGAACGCACTGACCGCAAAGGACACAGTGATTGGGATTAAAACCCATATCCGGCCGGCTCTGGTCAATTGGAAAATCAGGCTCTATTTTTGGTATTCGTTTTACTCGAAGAGAAACTTTTCGATTTTTGGCGATATTTTGTAAAGCGCATCTCTTATTACCAGGGCAATACTTGCAGTCAAGACGATGGATCGACATGAGCATCTCAAAACCCGAAGCCACAAGTCTGTCCACCGCCTCGGTTCTTGTTTTTACAACCATCCCATCAGAAATAGTTGTGGTGCAGCTAGTTACAGGGCGCGGCGCGCCTTCCACCTCGACATAACAGAGTCGGCATGAGGCTTTTGCTGGAGATACTCCTTTTATGGAACACAAATTGGGAATAAAAAAATCCTCTTCCAGGGCTCTGTATAAGAGGGTCTCG
Source organism: uncultured bacterium (assembly GCA_964430795.1). Classification (GTDB taxonomy): domain Bacteria; phylum Lernaellota; class Lernaellaia; order JACKCT01; family CAYSHR01; genus CAYSHR01. The sequence goes on along the minus strand of CAYSHR010000200.1, from coordinate 1,913 downwards.
CCCTCAATTGCTTTTATCTCTTTGTTGTCTATGGTGATAGTGACTTCTTTCAATGGACCGCCTCCTCTTCTTCTCTTTCGGGACCGGCAGGGGTCTTCTCTACTGGAGATATCTTGATTATGGCGTCGTAATCCGGCGGGCAGGCCACCATGCAGGAATTGCATTTCACACATAGAGACTGGTCTATTATCTTCAGCCGTTTCTTATTCGTCCAGATTGCCTCAGGAGGGCAGCTACCGACACACGCGTCGCATCCTCTGGCGCATTTTTCAGGAAGAATATAATAAGACATCAACTCCTTGCAAACTTTTGCCTGGCAACTTTTCTGTTTTATATGATCTTCATATTCATGCCTGAAATATCTGAGAGTGGTTAGGACTGGGTTTGGCGCGGTCTTTCCAAGGTTGCACAAAGAACCATCGGCAATGTCTTTGGCAAGCCTTTCAAGATTGTTGATATCCTCCATTTCACCTTGGCCGGCAACAATCCTTGCTAGAATGTCAAGCATATGTTTTGTGCCGATTCTGCAAAATGTACATTTGCCGCAAGACTCCCTCTGAGTAAATTCAAGAAAAAACCTTGCTGTCTCCACCATACAATTATCCTGATCGAGGATAACCATCCCACCGGAGCCCATCATGGAACCGGCAGAGGCAAGGGCGTCGAAATCAATGGCGGTATCAAGAAGGGATTCGGGGAGACAACCACCGGAAGGACCGCCTATCTGCACAGCCTTGAATTTCTTCCCTTTGGGAACGCCGCCTCCGATGTCAAAAATAAGTTTCCTTAAAGTCGTCCCCATGGGAACCTCGACAAGGCCGGGATTGTTTATTTTTCCCGCAAGGGCGAAAACCGCGGTTCCTTTGCTTTTTTCTGTTCCTACCGAGTTAAAAACAGAAGGTCCCTCATTGAAAATAAGCCCCATGCTCGCAAAGCTTTTTACGTTATTCAGAACCGTGGGTTTGCCGAAAAGACCGGAGACTACCGATTGAGGAGGCCGTGCCCTTGGAGTACCTCTTCTGCCTTCTATTGAAACCATCAAAGCCGATGACTCTCCACAGACAAAAGCTCCCGCGCCTCGGTTTACCGTTATGTCAAATGAAAAATCCGTCCCCAATATTTTCCGGCCAAGAAGCCCATTTTCTCCAGCCTGGGTGATGGCTCCGGTAATTCTCTCAACAGCCAGAGGATATTCAGCGCGCACATATACGTATCCCTTTTCCGATCCGATAGCCAAGGCTCCTATGACCATTCCCTCAATAACGGCGTGGGGATCGCTCTCAAGAATTGTCCTGTCCATGAAAGCGCCGGGGTCGCCCTCGTCGGCGTTGCAGATAATATATTTAACCGGTTCACCCTGAACCCGGCATGAATCCCATTTTCGCCAGACTGGAAAACCCGCGCCGCCTAAACCTCGAACACCAGCTTCCTTAACCATCTCAATAATCTTCTCAGAGGGCATATCAATAGCTTTTGCGAGCCCTTTATAAGCTCCCTGGGAAATGGCCTGGGATATATCTTCGGGGTTGTGCATGCCGCATCTTTTTAAAAGTCGTCTCTGTTCAAGACCATATCTGGGCAGGTCATTCAAGGTGGGCAGCATCAGTTCGTTTTCACCCACCGCCGCCATAAAGGTCTCGACCAGTGGATCCTGATTTACAAAAAAATTGGTGACCAGCACCTTTACCCGCCCTGGATTTAAATTGCCGTAAAGCAAAGGTGGAAAGCCCGGGGCTTTAACCATGGCCATTGGTTCAGAGTAACAATGCCCCATACACCCAACTTCGATTATCCGGGCTTCCAAACCATTTGATTCCAGTATTACACAAAAAGAATAAAAAAAAAAATTGGAACCCCCCGAAAAACCGCACGTGCCCTAACAAACAAAAAAAATGAAACAAGATACAAAAAAC
>CAYSHR010000199.1:0-6785 GCA_964430795.1 uncultured bacterium | reverse complement strand
CAAATAAAGGACTTGTTAATTGGTATCCGGTGCTACAGGGATTTAAAGGAAACAAACCCATAGCTGAAAAAACGTACCAAGCCATCAAGGTCCCCCCATCCTCATTTCCCGCCAAACCTTCAGGTGTGATGTTGTAGTGCTTTTCGAGAATGTAACGGGTCCATTTTTGTGTAAGATCCGGGCGCCCGGCTTCGTTAAAGAGAAAGGCGGCATGAAGATCGTGCTGGTTGCCGTGCCAGTAATAGAGGTTTGGCAAGGCGTCGATTTCAATGGTCACCGATTTTTCAAAAAAATCATCGAGATTTTGGACCATATCCTCCCGGTTTTCATAAAGGGCAATCAATCCCGGAACGTCATGGGGAACAAACCAGGACCAATGGCGCGCGTTACCCTGAATATATTCATTCGCCCAGGGATACCAGGAGAGAAATGGTTGAGCCCAAGCCCCCGCTGAATCTCGCCCGCGCATGAATTGGGTTACCGAATCCCATAGGTGAGTATAATTTTTAGCCCGGTTGGCGAACATGTCGGCTTCACCCTGACGCCCTAAAGCTTCCGCCAGGCGGGAGAGGCAAAAATCATCAAAGGCGTATTCCAATGTTTTTGAAACTGATCCACTTGTATAATCAGAGGCGCAATAGCCAAAGTCAATGTAATGTTCAAGGCCGGACCGCCCCGCTTCAGGCGTCTCTTCTGTGGCGTGAATGTACATTTTTTCATACACGGCCTCTACATCAAAGTCGGTGATTCCCTTTAAATAAGCCTCGGTGATCACCGCGTCGCTATGAGTGCCGATCATGCTGCTGGTGTATCCGTTTCCCTGGGGCCATCTGGGAAGATATCCGCCCTGCTTTGACATCTTTAAAAGGGAGATCACGAAATCCCGGGAAAGAGTTGGTTCTATGAGTGTTATTAAAGGATGCAAAGTCCGAAAAGTATCCCATAGCGACATATCGGTGTAATAGGTAAATCCATTGGCTTTATGAATTTCGCCATCGAATCCCATATACCATCCGCCCTTTTCGGTAAAGAGAGTCGGCATAATATAGGATCGATAAAGAGCTGTATAAAAAAGCCGTTGTTGTTTTTTAGTTCCTCCCTCGATTTTTACCCGACCAAGCTTGCCCCGCCACATATCCCGGTTTTTTTCCACTACCCCCTCGAAATCAAGATCCTCCATCTCGATTTCCAGGTTGGCTCGGGCTTGTTCAACGCTGATGAAGGAAAGGGCAATGGTAATTAAAACCTCCTGCTCAAATCCGGGGTCAAAGCCGACAAAGGCGCCGATGTCATCTCCTGAGGCTGTTAAACTTTGGGCGCTGATTTGGTCGGAGTCAAATGTTCCAAAATCAGCAAATGGTAGAGAACTTTTCAAAACAAAGTAAATTTGGATACCGCCATAATCGGAACTGAATTCTCCCTGTTGTAAAAACCCCCCGGATATCTCGTTATTAACAGAGTCGATTTCCACCTCGGCTCCCCTTACATCGCCAGGGCGAATGGAAGCGCAAACATCAATGATTAAATAAGGTGCCCCCCCTTTTTCAGGATAAGTAAAGCGATGCATTGTTGACAAATCGGCAGCAGCGATTTCAACGAAAATGCCGGAGTCAGCCAATCCCACTTTATAGAGCCCAACCTCAGCCGACTCCATCTCTTTGTCTATCTTGGCCAGGTACCCTACATCCTTGACTGCTTCATTACTTATTCCAAAAAGAGGCATAAGACGAACATTTCCGTAGTCGCTGTCCCCTGTGCCGATCATTCGATTCTGGCTGAATCCCCGAATATGAGTGTCCCGGTCCCAATAGCCCGCGTAGTGCTGAAATTCCGGCATGTAGAACCATGGTCCCTTTGAGGTATCAGGTCCGGGGCGAACCATGCCGTTTGGCGTCTGGGGACCCGGATGTAATTGAGCCGCGCCATATCCCACGCCTCCGGTTCCCATAAAAAGATCCACAAGCTCGATGGGCGCCGGACTATAATCGTCATCGTCTAAAGAATCGTCATCGTCATTGGCGTCGTCATCCTTGGCGTCGTCGTCATCATCATCGTCCTGGGTCGGGTCATTCTTATAGCTTTTATCGTTTTCATCGCACCCGACCATAAGGACAAGGAACAAAAACAGTGCCACGAGTATAAATAAAAGGGGTTTCGATCTCTTCATTCCATCTTCCGAAATGGGATAGGTTTCTAACAACCACATCCGTCGTCATCATCATCGTCATCTATTGAATCATCGTCACCGGTATCATCATCGTCGTTGTCGTCATCATCATCGACAGGTTCTCCGGTGGTTGTAAAGGACCAGGAGTACTGGTCGCCTCCCTGACCATCTCTATTGCCATCAAGAGTATTTCCCGCCTCATCAGAGGCGCTAAAAGAAATAGTCACAGTATATTTTTCACCGGGAGCCAGCAGTTCATCCGGCGTCAAAATCAGTTGGTTCCCATTCCATGAGAAACCGGCGGCCGCCGGTGGATCCAGGGAGATAGCCCCTTCTGTGATTTCCTGATCCATGGCTTCGTCAAATTCCACTATTATCTGAGTGCTCACAGAGACATCATCAGTCAATGGTTCAGGGGATACATAATCCACAACAGGGGGGATGGGATCAGGATCGAGGACCACCTCGAAATCGTAAAGAGGATCGGAGTCCGTGCCCCACCCTTGCTTTATTACTTCACTGGTGATTATCCCTTCCGGATAGACGGTGACAAGAAGGAAGTGATGGAATAATCCGTAATTCGGAGGATCTTCCTCCCTTGGCCAACCAATCTCGGCGCCGCCGCCACCTGTGATTACATAACGCAGATCGTTGCGGATCCAGGTTTCATAGCGGTGGAGGTGCCCGAAAAAGGCTATGGGAATGGGATATTCACTCTCTACCAATTGGGCGTATTGATCAAAATTGTCAAAATCAGGGGGTACATGGAGAAAAGTGAACTTCAGCACCGGGGATTCAGGCGTCAACCAATCTTCGAGCAGGTTAAGCCGGGTATTGGATAGTCCATAACCTGAATAAGGATTGGAATTATTCAAGGAGATAAAGCGGCAGGGGTTGTAATCGAAGTAGAAATCATCCGGACCAAAATAATTTCGATAATTATTCAAGCCTCCAGGTACATACATTTCATGGTTGCCGATAACCGAAATAAAAGGCAATTCATAATCATCTATTGCCTCGATATAAGCCAGATACTCAAAGTCAAACCCCGCGTAAACAAGATCACCCGCGTTTATCACAAAAATAGGCGGAGGGTCAAGAAGGGCGATTTGCTCACGCAATTGAGCGAAAATCGCTTGTCCCGGCGTGCGAGTGTCTCCCATTACCACAAAAGAGAAAGGATAGACCAGGGGCGTCTCTTGAATCCTGGAGATGGGCTCGGAATTGGGATGATTTTGCCCAAAAGCAAAAGCTGGAATCAAGAACATGGCGAAAATAAAAAACAAGCACTTTTTCATAATAACTTCCCCTTGATAAATTGATGTCAAACAACATTTGTCCACTGTTTTGCCATGAAGTTTTTCAGGCTTTTGTGGACCTGTATAATTGAACAAAGAAATATCTTTGCTCGTAGAGCCATTCTCTAAGCTGATCCTGGTTTTTCGGCGATGTTTCATATTTTACCGGCGCGTATTGGGTTACTAAAGCAAGAGTTTTGGCTTTGCTCTCAAGACCTTGAGACCCGGCAATGTGCAGGGCCACCGGCCAGGCGTAATCAAAAATCTTTTCATGGAAATCATCATCCATTTTTCCCGAATCCATCATTGTTTTTAACATGGCCGAAAGACGAAGCATCTCAATTGAGTCCCCTTCGCCACCAAAATAATGAGCCTGAAAAGGCGCGCCGACAACACCGGCAAAAACGCCAAGTCCCTCTATCCATTATTCCAAAGCCCGGTCCGGCTTGTTATTTCCCAGATACCAACCGGCAGTGTCGCATAAGGCGTCGGCGATTTTAAGAGGATTCTCTTCCTTTTTGGCAAGCTCAAGAGACATTTTCAGCGGTGCCAGACGCCCATTCTGTTTATAGACCAGAAAATAGGTATTTCTTCGCGAGTCATAATCTTCAATTTTCAAACAGGCAGCCATCGCGCCGGACTCATCTTCAAGAAAAGCCGCCATTTCCGCAATCTGACCAAAGGCCAGGTCCCTATCCATCTTTGGCGCGGCGGGCAACTTCATGGCAAGGCGGGCCAACTTATTTAATGTTTTTTTCGCGTATATCTTCTGTCCGGCATTGTACATTATACGGGATAAATCCAGAAATAAGGGGAATTTTCTGGATAAATTCTCCTCTTTTGCCGCGGCTTCCACGGCAAGGTCAAAATACTCCTTCGCCGTTTTTTTGTCCCCGGTTTTCCCATGGTAAAAAGCGATGGCGGACAATCGCTCAACCTCATGCCTGACCAGGGCATCAACAGTGTCCGCACTTATCAGAGATTTAATAATCTGGTGAACCGCTGGGTTTTTTATTGAGAAATTCGCCTCGTTAATCAATGTAATGATTAACATTCCTTTTAGGTTGGCTCTGGGCTTTTGTCGTATTTCAATAATAGCCTGGTCAACAATTGCCTGTGCTTCTGTTTTAGCGCCGGTTTTTCTCAATCGATGAGCGATTTTCGCCATTATTAAAACCTTGCCGCCGGCCAGAGCGTCATCTTTTGCCTCTTTGTAAAGCCCCGCGTCAATTTTGCCATCGGCCATGATCTTAAATACTTTGGCCTTTTCATCCTTGGTCATTAGAGTGTTATTAATAATGTAATTCACTGACTTCCACATCACCTTGGCTATCTCTATCTCGCCGGCTTTTACGTAGCGATTGGCGACAAGGGCTATCCGGGAAGGGTCATTGTGGAGCAGGCCCAAAGCATAACTGAAAGCCAACAGGTCTGTATCGGATCTGCCAATGATTTTGGTCTGGTTGACCAGTTCCTCTCTCCAGGCGGCATAGGGCAGATCACCAATTATCAATTCACCAGTTAAAAGAATCTTCGCGGTATTTGTAGCGCCATACTCTCTTTCCAGTTGATTAAATAATTCCAGCGCTTGTTGTTGGAAATAAATAACTCTGGGAAGATTTTTCTTCTCTTCGGCGGCAAGGCGAATATTTAACAAAGCTTTTTCCAGCAATTGGCTCGCCTGCTTTTCGGAAGTGTCGCAAGAGCAGAAAACAATCAGGAAAAAAATAACGGAAAGAATAGAAAGAAAAGGTGCTTTTTTCATTTTTCGCTTTTTTCGGGGGCAGGTGTTAACTTCTCTTCACTTGGAGTTGAACATTTTTCCTTTTCTATAAAATCCTCTTTCTTCAGCAAAAATTCAGCCCCATGCTCGTTGTCTATTTTCAGGATAATGGTCATGGCTTGTGGAGAAACAGGTTTGAAGTTTATCTTCCCTTCTTTATCCGTTTTTCCTCTATGAAGTTCCTCACCTTTTGAATTGACCACCATGATTTGCCCGTTTACGACTTTGCTTCCGCCGCTGAAAAAGGCTTCGACATAGACCCGCCCTTCTTTTACTTCAGCCCACAAGGCAACCGAATGGGCCATGGAAAAGGCGGCGGGAAACATGACGATCATGAAAGCCGCGCAAAAAAAGGCGAACTTTGACAAATCAGGTCGAAGGGTCATGCTTGTCCACATGTCGGAATTCTCCTATTTCATGTCTGTGACAAGAACCCAGATAACCGCGCCGATTTCGATGGGCTTTTCTTTTCCATCAGGGTCCTTGAGCTTGTTGTCGGCCTCGGAAAGAGCGGCAAAGCCCCACCAGCCGGCTTTAGGCATGGCGTATGTGAAAACGCCGTTCTTGTCGGCAATAACCACCTGGATGTTAAAGGGGTCGCCCGGCGATTTTACTGTCGTGCCTTTGTTGTCGTAAGTAATCTCGATCTCGGCGTTGGGAACGGGTTTTCCATTCATAAGGACTTGCCCTGTAAAAACATTGCCGGTCCATAAACCATAGGGCCGGGTCAGGGGCTTTACCTCAATGGGAAACCCCACCATTTCATCCCAGCCTTCCTCCAGGCCAAAGGCGTGAACTATGGCTTTTGTGTAGTGGATGATATGTTTATCCTCTGCCGGTTCCCAATAGGATTTCGGCTCGACATAAAAAACGTGATCTCCGGGTTTATTGAGCTTATAGGTTGTTCTGTAGGTGCGGTTCGCGCCCTTTTTCACTTCTTTGAGATCGCCAAGGAGATCGATCTTTTTTCCATCGATCATAACTCCGAACTCAATGGGTTTGGCCATGTCCATCAGCCCTTGCTCAAATGGATGGGCAAAACGCGCGTCAATGGTTATTGTTGCTTTTTCTCTATCCATCACCAGGTTTGAAGATGGCTGAACAACCATGAAATGGGCAAAAGCAAGCATCGGCAATACGACTAAGACCGCGAAAATAGCGACAACTTTAGTTCTCATTTTTTTCTCCTGAAAAAAAGATGGATATTCATTATGTTTGACCTTGTTTAATTCCGTTTTTTCCGAGAATTCCTTTTAGCAGCAATGTTCCGTAAAATAGGGAAGCCGCGACCAGAACGATGGCTCCCACCCCTTGTCCCCTGGCGGACTGGTCGATGAGGATGAATCTGCTGTCAGCGTTCCGGCCTTTGTATCTGTCTGCGACGGAGGGGTCAATCTGCATGATTTCCACCATCTCGTCGTTCGTTACCTCATATTTCCCCATGTAAAACGTACTCAGGTATACAGTGTGTACCGGCAGCTCTCCGCTCTCTCCTTCGCCGAAACCGTCCCCCATCTGAAAACTACCTGCCGGCACC